>JAOULY010000338.1 GCA_029881775.1 Gammaproteobacteria bacterium | reverse complement strand
CTTCCTCCGGCAGGACCCGGACATCATCATGGTGGGTGAGATTCGTGACCTGGAAACAGCGGAAATCTCGGTCAAGGCCGCCCAGACCGGACACCTTGTTCTGTCTACACTGCATACCAACGACGCACCCCAGACCCTGACGCGTCTCGCCAACATGGGCGTGCCACCGTACAACATCGCCTCCGCCGTGCACCTGATTATGGCGCAGCGTCTTGCCCGTCGTCTGTGCAATAACTGCAAGAAAGAAGTCGATATACCGGAAGAGCAAATGCTAAAGGCGGGTTTCACGGCAACACAGATTAAAGATGGCCTGAAGATCTACGGACCCGTCGGCTGTGACAGTTGCACCAGCGGCTACAAGGGTCGTGTCGGCATCTACCAGGTCATGCCGGTCTCGGAAGAGATGGGGCGCATCATCATGGAAGGCGGCAACTCGCTGGAGCTTGAAAAACAGGCAAAACTCGAAGGCGTCGCAGACCTCAGGGAATCCGGCCTGAAGAAAGTGGCAGCCGGCATCACCAGTCTTAATGAAGTAGACCGCGTAACAAAGGACTAGGCAATGGCCGAAAAAGCACTCAAACAACCCGATCTCTTCCTCTGGACCGGCACCGACAAGCGCGGCGTCAAGGTCAAGGGACAAACGCGTGGCTCCAATCCGTCACTGATCAAGGCGGACTTGCGCAAGCAGGGCATCAAGCCCCTGAAAGTGCGCAAGCAGAGCACGTTATTCAAGAAGGGCGAGAAGAAAAAGATCCTGGCAAAAGATGTGGCCATCTTTTTCCGCCAGCTGGCCACCATGATGGCCGCAGGCGTACCGCTGGTCCAGTCATTCGAGATTATTGGCCGTGGCCATGAACATGCCGGCATGCGCGACCTGATCCTGAGCGTCAAGGCCGAGGTCGAATCCGGTACCGCACTGTCCGATTCGCTGGCAAAGCACCCGCTGCATTTTGACGCACTGGTCGTCAGCCTGGTCAATGCCGGCGAGCAGGCCGGTGTGCTTGAAACACTGCTTGATAATATCGCCACCTACAAGGAAAAGACCGAAGCCCTGAAGGCCAAGATCAAGAAAGCCCTGTTTTACCCGACTGCGGTTATCGTCGTCGCCATGATCGTGACGGCTATCCTGCTGATTTTCGTGGTACCGCAGTTCGAGGACCTGTTCAACAACTTCGGCGCAGACCTGCCGGCGTTCACCCGCTTTGTCGTCGACATGTCCGAATTCATGCAGGCAAAATGGTGGCTGGTAGTCGGTGTGGCAATTGCAGCCGTGGTCGGTTTTTCGCAGACAAAGAAACGTTCCCGAACCTTCGGTCGCTTCCTCGACCGGGCTGTTCTTAAAATGCCGGTTGTCGGCCCGATCATGCACAAGGCTGCGGTCGCCCGTTATGCACGCACCCTGTCCACCATGTTCTCAGCCGGCGTACCGCTGGTCGAAGCACTGGAATCGGTGGCCGGGGCGACCGGTAACATCGTCTTCACGGATGCCACGCTGATGATCCGCGACAGTGTCGCCACCGGTCAGCAGCTGCAGTTCGCCATGAGCCAGACCGGCCTGTTCCCCAACATGGTTGAACAGATGGTTGCGATTGGCGAGGAATCCGGTGCGCTCGATGCCATGCTTTCCAAGGTCGCGGATTTCTACGAGGCCGAAGTCGATGATGCCGTCGACGCACTCAGCAGCCTGCTGGAACCCCTGATCATGTCGATACTGGGCGTTCTCATTGGCGGCCTGGTCGTTGCCATGTACCTGCCGATCTTCAAGATGGGCGCTGCGATCTGATCGCGGGACCTGTTAACGTCCTGCATCAGACTCCGGCCACCGACGGCACATGGAAGTTTTCCGGCTGCTAGAGCATTCATTGCCGTTCCTGCTGTTCGCCACCGGCCTGCTCGGCCTGATGGTCGGCAGTTTTCTGAATGTCGTCATTCATCGACTGCCGGTCATCATGGAACGCGCATGGCTGCGTGAAATCCATTCGTACCAGGACAGTACAACGCCGACCGACGGTGATGGCCCGGCCTATAACCTGGTAGTACCGGCGTCAACCTGCCCGCAATGCGGTCACCGCATTACTGCGCTGGAAAATATTCCGCTACTCAGTTACGTGTTCCTGCGCGGACGCTGCGCGGACTGCGGCACCCGGATACCCGTGCGCTACCCGCTGGTGGAACTGGTCACTGCCTTGCTATCCATTATCGTTGCCTTGCGATTCGGTTTCAGCGTCCAGATGCTTGCAGCACTGGTATTTACCTGGGCACTGGTACCGCTGTTCATGATCGATTTCGATCACCAGATACTGCCCGACTCGATCACCCTGCCGCTACTGTGGCTTGGACTGCTGCTCAGCCTGCATGGCGTATTCGTTGACAGCACTGCCAGCATTGTCGGTGCAACCGCCGGCTACCTGTCGCTATGGAGCATCTACCACCTGTTCAAACTGGTCACCGGCAAGGAAGGCATGGGCTACGGCGACTTCAAACTACTCGCCGCAATCGGCGCCTGGACCGGCTGGCTGGCATTACCCGTCGTGGTACTGTTTTCTTCCCTGGTCGGCGCTGTTCTTGGCATCGGCCTTATCCTGTTCCGCGGCCGCGAACAGGGACAACCCATGCCCTTCGGCCCCTTCCTGGCAACGGCTGGCTGGTTGACTCTGTTATGGGGAAACGAGATTATCGCGCTTTACCTGCGCTGATACTCGTGTGACTCCCCAAAACAACCAGGCACATAGCGGCAACAAAACACGACCACTGGTGATCGGCCTGACAGGCGGCATCGGCAGCGGCAAATCGACCGTTGCCGGCTATTTTGCCGACCTTGGCATTACCATTGTCGATGCCGACCAGCTTGCCCACGCACTGGCAGCGCCCGGCGAACCGGCCTTCAACAGCATCGTGGCAAGCTTCGGCAACGCATGCCTGTCGCCGGACGGCACCCTGGACCGCGCCTGGCTGCGCCGCAGGATTCATACGAATCCCGAAGACAAACAGAAACTTGAAGATATACTGCATCCCGCTATCCGCACGCGGATGACGGAACTTCTGGATAAATCAGAGAGCCCCTACAGCATTGCAG
>JAOULY010000033.1 GCA_029881775.1 Gammaproteobacteria bacterium | reverse complement strand
CCCCTGCTTTTTAATGCCTGGTTGTGGCCGGACTCGGAAGTACCTGGGGAAAACGGCTGGATTTTCAGTTAAACGGCGGGTGACGACCCTAATCGGAAGTACAGCATCTTGTGCAAAAAGGGGACAAATTTATTTTTCACAGAAATAAACCGTTCACTTCCAGTTAATTGTCCACGCTGCACAGCTTCCCTGGTCAACTTTATCTCTAAAATAATAAATCTGTCCCCTTTTAATATTAATCCTCGCGCGGTGTCACGCCACCGTGATCGATGCGCTCGTATTCGGCGATTACCTGCGCGCCGAGGAGCAGGATGATGGCCGCCAGTTCAAAGCTGAGCAGGATAATGATCGTGGTTGCCAGCGATCCGTAAATGATGCTGACGAACGACAGCGTGGTGAAATACCACACCAGCACATGACGCGTGAGCTCCCACAACAGCGTCGCCGCAATACCCCCCACCAGGGCATGCGTCCACGCCAGCTGGCCAACCGGCATGACCAGGTATACCGAGGTCAGCAACAATATTTCGCCAAACACACCCAGCAGGTAGAGCGTGGTTGCCGCCGTGCTCGACATGTTGATATCGAAGCCAAACAGTGATGGCGTATCGGCGCTGTGCTGATTCAGCCAGCCGGCCATCATGCTGACGACCAGGAAACCCGCGGCAAGCAGCAGGATATAGGCGTAAGGCATGATCGCCGACACCAGGTAATGACGCCGGTGCCGGAAACGTCGATGGAAAAAGATCATCGACAGGGCATTCTCCAGCACCGCGAATGCCAGCGAGCTGAAAAACAGCAACAGCAGCAGGCCCATGGTCCCGATGACCTTCCAGTGGGACAGGAAGACCTCCAGGTGTTCGGCGACAATTCCGGTCCGTACCGGCACGACCAGCGCCAGGATTGCCGTCACTGCTTCGAGCAACACGACCTGGTCGACAAACTGCGACAACACGATCAGCACCAGCGCAAACACCGGGATGATCGACAACAGCGTGTAATAGGCGACTGCCCCGGCCAGTAACAATCCCTGGTTATCCCTGAAACCCTTCAGGACAGCCAGCAGAAAGCGGCCCGGATGCTTTAAAACATAACCCGCCGAAGATTGCGCCACACTCATCCCCCGGGTATCAGCAGCCGCGACTCAATCGCCGGCCACTGCTTTCTGTATCAGCGGCACCAGCGGTTCCGGTAACGTGATATTGCCTGCCAGCGCAAATTGTTGCGCCTGTTCGGACATCTTGTTCCAGGTCTTGCGAATGATATCCAGCCATTTTTCTTCCGTGTACTCCGGGTGCTTGCCGGCAAACTCCAGCATGTAGTGCTCGATGAAGACCAGATCAGTGACATCTTCCAGCAACTGGGTATCCGGATTTTCCTTGATGCGTTTCTTCGCTACCGCATCAAAGACACGCTCAGTCACATCGTCCCCGTAGCCAACCTTTTTCAGCAGGTCGACGGCTGTTTGCGCCTGGATCTTGTACAGGTCCTTGCGCCACTGCAAATAACCGATGCGGTCCATGGGGTAGTCGCTGCGCGGCGATTTCCAGCGCTGGATATGCTGCGCACGAATTGCCAGTTTCACGGCATCGTCAGCGTCCGGCGCAAAACGCCCGAGCATGTCGGACATGCGCGTGGAATACAGCAGTTCTTTCGGCCACTCCTTGCCGTCCACGCTGACCTTGTTCGGGTCCTCACTGTTGGCTGCATCTATCTGCGCGAGCGCTGTTTCAAAAAGCGAATGTTGTTCTGACATCGGGAATATCCTGTTATTGACAATAATTTAGGAGCCTGTGGCGTGACGTCATTGCCGCGCCACGCTCGCAAAGACGACATATCAGCAATTCTTTATAGTATAAAACTCTGGCCGCGCATGCCATGTTTGCCTACGGCACATCAGACGAATCGCGCGTTTACGTGTATGCTGACCCGGCCACGATTCTCTAAACATGGAGGCACCCCATCAATGATGCGGTTTATAGGCAAACACATCCTGACCGGGCTGGTTACCATCCTGCCGGTCGTGCTGACGATGTACCTGATCTACTGGTTCACGGTCTCGGCCGAGGCCGTACTGGGTGATGTAATCCGTGTCTGGCTTCCGGAAGATGCCTACCGGCCCGGCATGGGCGTTGTCGCCGGACTGGTCGTCGCGTTCCTGGTTGGCCTGTTGATGCATGCCTACGTGGTGCAACGGCTGTTTGAAAAAGGCGAATCACTGCTCGTCCAGATGCCCGTCATCAAATCGATATACCCGGCCCTGCGTGACTTCCTGAATTATTTTTCACCCTCCGCAAAGAAGGAATTCAGCCAGGTGGTGGCAGTGACACTCGGCGACACCGGCATGTCGGTGATCGGCTTCGTCACCCAGTCCAGCCCCGACTCGCTACCGAAAGATTTTCGTAGCGAAGACAACGTACTGGTTTACCTGCCGTTGAGTTACATGATCGGCGGCTATGCCGTGCTGATGCCACGCAGTGCCATCCGGCCGGTCGATATGAGCATGGAAGAAGCCATGCGTTTCACCCTGACCGCCGGCGTCACCGGGGGCAACGGCCCGAAAAAAAAGTCACGATCAACAGCAGACTGAATATTTGCTGACGATCAGGCGGCCGTCAGCGTTTTGTTTCAGACCAGGCACCGGCGCGACCGGAGTAATTGAGGATGCGATCACTGGTTACAACCGTTGCCGAATAGTCCGCCACTTCCAGTGACACCAGCCGCTCATCCGCCTGCGTGCGGCGGCTGTTCCAGCCGCCATGCAGGATACCGTACGCGACAAAACGCCGGTTCGTAACAACCACGGCAACCGCATTGGCCACCTTGTAATCGACGATCTTTTCCCGCGGGCCCAGCACCAGGCGGTCGAACCGGCCGAGCCGGGTATTGGAGGCGATGACCTCTTCCTTATCGACCACCAGGAACAGCTGCTTTTCGATATCATGGGCAACTGCTTGCGCCTGCAGCAGGCAGCCGACAACCGCCAGCACAACAATCCCGCACCCACGCATACCGGTTAAACGCTGCATCTATCCCTCCGCCTGCACGGCCACCGGGCGCTCACGCTCCAGGCTAGAATTCGAATTCCATACTTCGGAACACCTGCCCGGCATTACGCTTGGCGAGGAACTCCGCCGTGGGCAGGTGCATATACGGCGACTGGTCGATCTCGTAGGCATCCTGCAGGGTACCGCCACCCTCGATCACCGCAGCGATCTTCTCGCGCAGGTACACCAGGTAGTCGCGGGTATAGGTGCGCACCGTTGTCATGTCGGTCGGCTCGCCGTGACCGGGAATCACGAACTGCGCACCCAGTGCCTCGAACGCATCCCAGGTCTCGATCCAGGCCGCGGTATCGGTGTGTTCAAACAGCGGCAGCATGCGCTGGTGGAATGCCATGTCACCGGAAATCACAACCTTGCGGCACGGCAGCCAGACGATAATATCGCCCGGACTGTGGGCCGGGCCGAGATAGAGCAACTCGATGGTCTCGTTACCCATCTCGATGACCCTTTTGTCCGTGAAGGTCTCGTCCGGCAATACCACCTCGGTACCGGCCGCCTTATCCAGCGCACGTTCTTTCATCACCCGCAACAACTCGAACGACTGTTCCTCGATCTCGTGCTTCGCATCCTCGTGCGCTATCACCACCGCGCCCTGCTCTTTCCAGTAATTCGAACCCAGCATGGCGTGGCCCTGGCCATTTTCCAGCACAACGTACCTGACCGGCTGGTCTGTTATCTTTTTTATTTCCTCATGCAACGCCTTTGCCAGCTGGTAGTTGTCGCCGGCGTTCACCACCAGCACACCATTGTCGGTCACCACGAAAGACAGGTTGTTGTTGTGGCCGGAATTCGCATACGTGCCCGGTGCAGTCGCGCCGATCGCCGACCACACATTCGGCACGACCTCCCGCGGCAGTTCATAGAGCACGGACCCCGGCGCCCGGTCGCTGTTGTAAAGCGCCTCGCCAGTCAGCACCTCGTCGCCGGCGACGATTACCAGCGGCTTCGCCAGCTGCGCGCGCATGAAGCGTGCGGCGCGTTGCACGGCATCCTTCGAGGCCAGGTCATCGGCAAACGTGCGTACCGTTTCCGGCCGGAAATCGAAACCGCGGCCAACGCCCGGGTAAATAACCAGCTGCGCATCACGACCCGCATCGCGCATGACCTTGATACTGGTCTCGATAACGCGACGACGCTGGTACTGCTCCTCGTCGCCGATGAACACCAGCGTCGGCAGGGTCAGCAGGTCGATCTCGGTCGCATAACCATAGACCTGCATGGGTTCAGGCGCGTTGGGATCCTGCAGGTGCGGGTAATAAGACACATAGCAGGCAATATCCATACGCTGCCGGCCAAAGGTGGTCGCCACCTTGAGCGAGTAATAGCCGCCGCGGGTGTGTGAATACAGGCAGGCGCGGCGGGTACTGATATCGTTGCGCGCCAGCAGCACGTCGACCGCCGCATCGAAGTCGGCTTCCAGCGCGTAATCATGCTCGACGGGATGCGTACCGATGAAGTGCGCAGCGTACACATCCGGTGCCAGCACCACGAAGCCGCGCGCTGCCAGGCGGCGCACATGGCGCTGCACACGGTCATCCAGTCCGCGCCGGCCATGCACGAACAGGACTGCCGGATAGGTCTTGTCATCGTCCGGACGCGCCACCAGTGCCGGCACGTTCGTGTCGCCACTCATGTAACTGCTCCACTCGGTGGCAACGGCGTGATTTTCCGGCACCTCGATCTGGCTATCATTCCACCAGGCGTTGTCCCACCAGTTGTGGCTGTCAACGGGCGTACCGGCTGCAGACGCCATATTACACAGCAGCAGGCCGGCAAGCAGGGAGCACATGCGTTTCGATTTCATAATGACTATCCTGGTTAATTCCTGATTATGAGTATACACATTGCAGCAATATGCACGGGACGACCACGGGTCCAGTCATAATCATCGACCGGCCTGGCCGACAGCTGAAACCCGTACCGGGAACCGCATTAACACACGCCTGCGACGTACCGCAGGGTACAGGTTGCAGACCGGCCACCTGCCAATCACCCTGAAATCTTGCGGAAATAGCGCAAATATGTCGAAAGGAACCTCAGACTTAATTATAAAAAAATGCCGTCATTGCGAGCGTAGCGCGGCAATCCCGGACTATGGAATCAATCAGTTGGAGATTGCCGCGTCACTTCGTTCCTCGCAATGACGGCATTTGATAATTAACCAGATGATCCGTAATTTAAGCGCTTGTCTCTGTATGCCCCTATAATGGCCTTCCAGCCGGTCCAGCACCTTGCCATGCACACGCTCGATACACTCCCGTTGACCAATTCGTTCGCCGCCCTGCCCGCGGCCTTTCATGCGCGCGTGCAACCCACGCCGTTAATGCAACCGGCACAGCTGATTCACTTCAACCCGGCGGCCGCGGCGCTGTTGAATCTCGACCCGGCTAGCGCTGCGGAACAGGGCTTTGCCGATATTTTCAGCGGCCGGCAAGCCCTGCCCGGCGCAGACCCGGTCGCCATGCGCTATGCCGGCCACCAGTTCGGCCACTACGTCGCGCAACTGGGCGACGGGCGCGCCATCGTACTCGGTGAAACCACCACAGCCGACGGGGAACGCTGGGAGATCCAGCTAAAGGGCGCCGGCCAGACGCCCTACTCGCGCGACGGTGACGGCCGCGCGGTGTTGCGTTCGACCATTCGCGAATACCTGTGCAGCGAGGCCATGCATGGCCTTGGCATCCCGACCACGCGCGCGCTGTGCATCACCGGCACCGATGACGAGGTGTATCGCGAACAGATCGAGACTGCCGCGGTCCTTACCCGGCTGGCGCCGTCGCATGTGCGCTTCGGTTCATTCGAACTGTTCTTTTATAACAACCTGCACGACGAGTTGCGGGCGCTGGCCGACTACGTGATCGATCATCACTTCCCGGCGCTGCGCGATGCGCAGAATCCATACATCGCCCTGCTGCAGACGGTTGTCGAGCGCACGGCACAGTTGCTGTCGCAGTGGCAGGCGGTCGGTTTCGCCCATGGCGTCATGAACACCGACAACATGTCGGTACTGGGCCTGACGCTTGATTATGGCCCGTTCGGCTTTATGGAAAGCTGGCAACCCGGCTTCGTCTGCAACCACTCCGATTACCATGGGCGCTACGCCTTTGACAAACAGCCGCAGGTTGCGCTGTTCAACCTCAGCTGTTTCGCGCAAACCCTGCTGCCAATGATGGATGTGGACGCCGCAAAGGCGGCACTGGAGAGCTTCCAGCCGGCCTATGAACGGGCCTACAGCGACCGCATGGCGCGCAAACTCGGCTTTGCCGCGGCCAGCCCGGCCAGCGACGCGCTGCTGACAGAACTGCTGGCACAAATGGCGGACAGCGGCACCGATTACACCAACCTGTTCCGCTCACTGGCGACCCTTGCCACGGGCGAAACCAGTGCACGCGACCGGTTTATCGACCGCGAACGCTTTGACCGCTGGCTGGCCGATTACCGTGCCCTGCTGGCGCGGCATACCCGCACCGATCCGGACTGGCAAGCAGAAATGCGGCGCACTAACCCGAAATACATCCTGCGCAACTACCTCGCCCAGGCCGCGATCGAGCAGGCGCAGGCGAAAGACTTTGCAGAAGTCGACCGGCTGTTTACAATCCTGCGCTCGCCATTCGACGAACACCCCGGCATGGAACGCTACACGGCACCGCCCCCGGACTGGGCAAAGAATATCCAGGTCAGTTGTTCGTCCTGACCGGTACCCGCTTTCGGAAACACATCATGCGCCTCATTATTCGCTATTTTTTTAAACTCGTTCACGCCATCGTCGGCCCGATCCTGCTGGCCGCAGACTGGCTCACCTCGCCGAAAGGCATCGTGCGCGAAGCCGCTGCCCAGCAGAACATCGACGCCCGCACCAAAGACCTCGTCATGTACCAGTTCAAAACCTGCCCGTTCTGCATCAAGACGCGGCGCGCCATCAAGCGGCAGTCGTTGAATATCGAGAAACGCGATGCCCTGAAAGACCCGGTCAGCCGCCGCGAGTTACTGGAAGGGGGTGGCAAGATCAAGGTGCCCTGCCTGCGCATCCCGGACGAACACGGCCAGCCAACATGGCTGTACGAGTCCGACGATATCATCAGGTACCTGGAGACGAGTTTCGCCTGAAACATCAGCCCGGCGAAACATGCCGGCCGGCTTGCCGCCTGCCCCGCCACCGAATCCGGCTACACCACGAATACGGCGCCAACGGGTCTATACTCAGGTCATTACTATGGAGCAAGCGCAATGACTGAACTTGGCCATGTCGTCTTTTACGTCAGGAACCTGCAGGCCTCGGTAAAATTCTATTCACAGGCCGTCGGGCTGACTGTTAGCGGCACGGTCTTCAATGGCCGCGCGTCCCTGCTGACCGGCGGACGCACACACCATGAACTGCTCCTGATCGAGGTCGGCGATGCAAACGGACCGCTGTCTGGCAAACGAATCGGCCTCTACCACGTCGGCTGGAAGGTCGGTGAAAGTCTCGATGCGCTGCGGGAAGTGCGTGATCGCATTATTGACCTGGGTTATTCCATCGATGGTCAATCTGACCACACGGTGAGCCAGAGCCTGTATCTGCGCGATCCCGACGGCAACGAAATCGAGCTGTTTATCGACAATCCAGATTTCGACTGGCGCAGCGACACATCCTGGATGGACGTGCCGGTCAAGCCACTGGTGCTGTAATCCCGGCTGTTTCCCGGCACTGTCTGCCAGCGATAGCCGTTATCCGGCAAATAATCCTGTTATATCACCGATAATTATGTACAATGCGTGCACAAATTCAGGTGCACCTCGGTCTGCACCCATTTAAACGCGGCAATCCTTCAAGATTTCCCCGAACTACTAGCAAGTTTCCGCCTGGACCGAACCAAGCCGTGTGCATTGGTAGGCCGATCCCTGGAGAACACCCAAGCATGTCATTTGAATCACTCGGCTTAAGAGCCGAATTACTCCGTGCTGTTGCCGAAAAAGGCTACAGCAAACCGACGCCGATCCAGCTACAGGCCATCCCGTCGATCCTGGAAGGCCGTGACCTCATGGGCGGCGCCCAGACGGGCACCGGCAAGACGGCCGGCTTCACCCTGCCGCTGCTGCAACGCCTGATGGACACGGAACAACCCGGCAAGGGCCGCCGCCCGGTTCGCGCCCTGGTGCTGACACCGACGCGCGAACTGGCCGCCCAGGTGCATGAAAGCGTCATGACCTACGGCAAGCACCTGCCGCTGAAGTCCACCGTGGTATTCGGCGGCGTCAGCATCAACCCGCAGAAAATGAAACTGATCAAGGGCATCGATATTCTCGTCGCAACACCCGGACGCCTGCTCGATCATGTCGGCCAGCGCTCGGTCGACCTGTCAAAGGTCGACATCCTGGTGCTGGACGAGGCCGATCGCATGCTCGACATGGGCTTTATCCGCGATATCCGCAAGCTGCTCGCGCTGATGCCGGATCACAAACAGACGCTGATGTTCTCCGCCACCTTCTCGGGCGAAATCAAGAAACTGGCCAATGGCCTGCTCAAGTCACCCGCACTGGTCGAGGTTGAGCGCCACAATACCGCGGCGGAAAGCGTCACCCAGGTGGTGCACCCGGTCGACAAGGTGCGCAAGCGCGAACTGCTGTCGTTCCTGATCGGTTCCAACGACTGGCGACAGGTGCTGGTATTTACGCGCACCAAGCACGGCGCCAACCGCCTCGCCGAGCAGCTGGACAAGGACGGCATTACCGCCGCCGCCATTCACAGCAACAAGAGCCAGGGTGCACGCACCCGGGCGCTGGCCGAGTTCAAGGCCGGCAAGGTGCGCGTGCTGGTCGCCACCGACATCGCCGCCCGCGGACTCGACATCGACCAGCTGCCGCACGTGGTGAACTTCGAACTGCCGAACGTCGCGGAAGACTACATCCATCGCATTGGCCGTACCGGTCGCGCCGGCAACGAGGGCGAGGCCATGTCACTGGTGTGTGTCGACGAACTGAAACTGCTGCGCGATATCGAACGCCTCGTCAAGCGCGAGCTACCCAAAGACGTGATCGACGGCTATGCACCCGACCCGTCCATCAAGGCCGAACCGATCCAGAACGGCCGTGGTCGCCAGCAGCCATCCGGCAACCGCAACCGGAACAGCAATAACGCCAGCAACAAGAAACCGGCCGCCAAGACCGGCGGTCGCTGGAAGGGCAAACAGGCCGCCGGCGATGGTGGCGGCAACAACCGCGGCAATGGCGGCGGCAACCGCAACGGCAGCACAAACGGCAAACCGGCCCGCCCACAATCACGCCGCCGCACACGGTCGGCCGCCTAGAGGATCACGAATAAACAGGCAGACGTGATTCCCGCGGCGGCGGGAATCCAGCCACAAAGCAGGGTAACGTCGCCAGCAACCAACACAACATCGGAACCAAACAATGCTCTCAACCGCAAACATCACCATGCAATTCGGCGCCAAGCCGCTGTTCGAAAACGTCTCGGTCAAATTCGGCGATGGCAATCGCTATGGCCTGATCGGCGCCAACGGTTGCGGCAAGTCGACCTTCATGAAGATATTGTCCGGCGACCTGGCACCCTCGTCCGGCAACGTTTCCAAGGACCCGCACGAGCGCATCGGCAAGCTGCGCCAGGACCAGTTTGCCTTTGAAGACTGCATCGTCCTCGACACCGTGATCATGGGTCACGAAGAGTTGTGGGCCGTCAAGTCGGAACGCGACGCCATCTACGCCAACCCGGACATGACCGAGGAAGACGGCATCCGCGCCGCCGAGCTGGAAGCCGAGTTTGCCGAAATGGACGGCTACACCGCCGAGGCGCGTGCCGGCGAACTGTTGCTGGGCGTGGGCATACCGATCGAACAGCACAGCGGGCCGATGAGCGAGGTGGCACCGGGCTGGAAACTGCGCGTGCTGCTGGCGCAGGCGCTGTTCTCCGAACCGGATATCATGCTGCTGGACGAGCCGACCAATAACCTCGACATCAACGCCATTCGCTGGCTGGAAGGTGTGCTGAACGATCGCAACTGCACCATGATCATCATTTCGCATGACCGCCATTTCCTTAACAGCGTTTGCACCCACATGGCTGACCTCGACTACGGCGAGATCCGCGTGTACCCGGGCGCCTATGACGATTACATGATCGCGTCCACCCAGGTGAGTGAGCGCCTCGCCTCCGAGAACGCCAAGAAAACCGCCCAGATTGCCGAACTGAAGGCCTTCGTCAGCCGCTTCTCCGCCAACGCGTCCAAGTCAAAACAGGCGACCTCGCGCGCACGCCAGATAGACAAGATCAAGCTGGACGAGGTCAAGCCGTCCAGCCGGAAAAGTCCGTTCATCCGTTTCGAGCAGGATAAAAAACTGCATCGACTCGCCGTCACCATCAAGGGCCTGGCCAAGTCATTTGACGATGAAGAACTGTTCAGTGGCTTCGGCCTGCGTGTCGAGGCCGGTGAACGCATCGCCGTCATCGGCCCGAACGGCATCGGCAAGTCCACCCTGCTGAAATGCATGATCGGTGACCTGGCGCCCAGCGCCGGCACGATCAAGTGGGCGGAAAATGCCGTGGTCGGTTACTACGCCCAGGACCATGCCGCCGATTTCGCAGACGACAAGCCGCTGTTTGACTGGATGTCGCAGTGGGGCAAGAAGGACGATGACGAACAGGTCATCCGCGGCACGCTGGGACGCCTGCTGTTCTCGAACGATGACATCAACAAGAAAGTCAGCGTGATTTCCGGTGGCGAACAGGGCCGCATGCTGTTCGGCAAGTTAATGCTGCAACGCAACAACATCCTGCTGCTGGACGAACCCACCAACCACCTCGACATGGAGTCCATCGAGTCACTCAACCTTGCACTCGACAACTACCCGGGCACCCTGATCTTCGTCAGCCATGACCGGGAATTCGTTTCCTCGCTGGCCACGCGCATTATCGAACTGACGCCCACCGGCATCGTCGATTATCACGGCACCTACGAGGAATACCTGCGCGACCAGGAAGCCGGCCAGCGCAAGGCGAAAGCCTCTTAACATTGTTCGCGCAAGCATGCGCTCCTGCAGGGAAATACATTTACCAGCGGTAATACGACCGCTGTAGGAGCGCATGCTTGCGCGAACGAAATTCCCGGGGGTCGGACTTCGCTGACTGTAACAGCTGCACTGCCGGCACCCCCGCCCTCTGCCACCGGCATTCACCGACCTTTTCCCCTGCACTTCGGCGGTGGCCCGCCCCGCCGGCGGCAGACGCCCCTGCAGTGACCCCACGGCAATACGGATAGGTAACGGAACTCCCGGCACACCTTCCAGTCCGGCCTCATCCACCGGCGCCAGCTAGCCGCGGCCCGCTGCCGCCGGTCCTCTCCATGTTGCACATATCGAATCAAGCAACTAGATTTACTTTATAGGCGCCGTGTATCGGACCTCGGTACAATAGGCGGAAGCAGTGACCGCCACCATAATATGATGTACGAAGGCAATCGTGCGCCTGTCCAGATAACAAACAGCCATACAGGCTGGAGGAGGATTAGGGCTATGAAGCCGACATCATACGTCGCTCTTGCGGTGTTTTCCGTCGCCCT
>JAOULY010000337.1 GCA_029881775.1 Gammaproteobacteria bacterium | reverse complement strand
ACAGATGCAGATCTCGTCACCGCCCTTTAACTGGATGCCCTTGGCAATGCCCGCAGCCAGCGGGAATGGGCCACCGACCAGTGCGTAGCCACCCATAAAGCGATGCTGCACATCGAATATATGCATGGACCCGCCGCGCCCCTTGCTGACACCGGTCTCCCTGGCAAACAGCTCTGCCATTACCCTGCGCGGGTCCGAGCCTGATTTTATGGCGTGGACATGATCACGGTAACTGGTGATGACGTAGTCATGGCCGACGCGGGCGGCCTCGAGCACACCGTGCGCACAGGCCTCCTCGCCGGGATAGAGATGCAGAAAGCCACCGATATTGCGCTCGACGTAAGCCTCGTAACAGCGCTCTTCGAAGCGGCGGGCAAACAGCATCTCGCGTAGCAGGCGTTTTTTATCAGCGTCTTTCATGTCGCAGGTATCTGAATGTGATGGAAAGTTGGCGTTTCTACGGCAACCGTCGCGATTAATTGGCCGCCGGACTGAAACAGTACCGTAGCATACCCCATCCCTCTGATTTCACGGGGAAACAACGGTATCCGTAACACGGCAAGCGCGATATCATCTGTGTTTTGCGTTAACAGGTCAAGGCAAAAAGCATGCAGATTCCCTACACATACATCGAAAATATTAATATAAATCAACACACAAAAGACGCCACCGAGAAGCAATTGGATAGCCAGCCCGCCGTTATCATGGTGGTGCCCGCCAGTCCGGGCAAAGATGTATGGGAACGCCTGCCCTACGGCGAGGTCATCCGGACCCGTTATCAACACTGCCTGAAGTCGGACAAGACCTGCAACCGGGTCACACTGGACCTGCCGAACAAAAAAGGCACCCGCGTGGCGCTGCAAACAATCAAACCCGATTCCAGCACATTCGCGTGCCTGACGCTGGCACGCAAGCTGGCGGCCGACCTGCGGACAATCGACCCGCAAAGTATCGGCCTGCAGGTCGCCGGCTTCGACGCGGAAACCGGCCGGCGCATAACAGAAGACATGCTCGCCGCCCTGCTGACCGCGGCCTGCCCCATGCCCGATTACAAATCCAGACCGGCACCGAATGCCGCGCTGACTCGCCTCACCACGTACGGCCTGGCGAAGAGAATCAACCTGGTACCCCTGCGCGCAGAGATCATGGGCAATCACCTCGCGCGCTGGCTGGCGGCCTTACCACCGAACGAGCTGACGCCCGGACACTACCGGAAACTGGTCAGCCAGCTGGCGAAGCAGGAAGGCTGGACCATGCAGTTCCACGACCGCAAGGCGCTCGCCCGCAAGAAAGCCGGCGCCTTCCTCGCCGTCGTGCAGGGCAGCCCGGTGCATGACGCCGGTATCGTCCACCTGCGTTACCGGCCGAAAGGTCGCGCCGGCAAGAAGCTTGCACTGGTCGGCAAGGGTATCTGCTTCGATACCGGCGGCGTCAATGTCAAGCCCGCGAAATACATGAACGGCATGCACGAAGACATGCAGGGCAGCGCGGTCGCGCTCGGCACCCTGCTGTCACTGTCACGCATCGGGGTAAATTACGCCATCGACTGCTGGCTGGCGCTGGCCGAAAATCACATCGGCAGCAAGGCCTACAAACCCAACGACGTGGTCACGGCATGCAACGGCACCACCATCGAGGTCAAGCACACCGATGCCGAGGGCCGCATGGTACTGGCGGACACACTGGCACTGGCCAGCCGCGAAAAGCCGCACGCACTGATCGACTATGCGACGCTCACCGGCGCCTGCATCTATTCACTGTCGTCGCGTTACAGCGGGGTTTTCACCAACCGGGCCAAACTGAATGAAACCCTGATCGAGGCCGGCAGCAGCAGCGGTGAACGTGTGTGGCCGTTCCCGCTGGACGAGGACTTTGACGAGTCACTCGAATCCCCCATTGCCGACACACTCCAGTGCACACTCGAAGGTGATGCCGACCACATCCTCGCCGCCCGCTTTCTCAAGCGCTTCGTCGATGACAGGATCAACTGGGTACATGTCGACCTTGCCGCCAGTCATCACAAGGGCGGCCTGGGTCACGTGCCGACCGACACCACCGGCTTCGGCGTGCGTTTCACCCTCAACCTGCTTGCAGAACAGCATTTCCTGGATGGCACATGGAACTGACACTCGCGCGACCTGACGACTGGCACCTGCACGTGCGCGACGGAGACGCGCTGGCTGGCGTGGTCCCGCATACCGCGGCGCAGTTCGGACGCGCCATCATCATGCCGAACCTGCAGCCGCCGGTTACCAGCGTCGCACAGGCACTGGCATACCGGCAGCGTATTCTTGCCGTGCTGCCGGCCGATACGGCATTCAACCCGTTGATGACGCTTTACCTGACGGACAATACGCCAGCGAATGAAATCATGCAGGCGGCGAACAGCGAACACGTGCATGCCGTCAAGCTCTATCCCGCCGGCGCCACGACACACTCGGACGCAGGCGTAACGGATATTGCAAACACGCACACCGCGCTTGCCGCCATGCAGGAAACCGGGCTGCCGCTGCTGGTACATGCCGAGGTTACCGATGGTGACGTGGATGTTTTCGATCGCGAGGCAGTCTTCATCGAACGTCACCTGCGGCCACTGCTTGAACGGTTCCCGGCACTGAAGCTGGTACTGGAACATGTCACCACGGAGGACGGTGTCAACTTCGTTGAGTCCACGCCGGACACCGTTGCCGCAACAATCACGGCGCATCACCTGTTAATGAACCGTAACGATATGTTTAACGGTGGCATACGGCCGCATCACTACTGCCTGCCGGTCCTGAAACGGGAACGGCACCGCGCCGCCCTGGTGCGGGCCGCCACCAGTGGCAACCGCAAATTCTTCCTCGGCACCGACAGCGCACCGCATGCACGCGAACGCAAGGAAACCGCTTGCGGCTGTGCCGGCATCTACACGGCTCATGCCGCCCTGGAACTGTACGCGCAGGCATTCGAGACCGCCGGTGCACTCGACAAGCTGGAAGGTTTCGCCAGCCAGTTCGGCGCCGATTTCTACCAGCTGCCACGTAACACCGACACGATTACCCTGGAAAAAAGGGACTGGCAGTTACCGGACAGTTACCCGCTGGG
>JAOULY010000336.1 GCA_029881775.1 Gammaproteobacteria bacterium | reverse complement strand
TCCCGTCCAGGCCGCAATAGAATCTGAACAGGCCGGCGCAGACAGTATTACGCTGCATCTGCGCGAAGACCGCAGGCATATCCAGGAGCATGACGTCCGCCAGTTGAAGGATATCCTGCAGACGCGCATGAACCTCGAGATGGCGGTGACGGACGAGATGCTTGCGTTTGCCGGAGAGATCCGCCCGGCAGATTGTTGCCTGGTTCCCGAGCGGCGCGAGGAGCTAACCACCGAGGGTGGTCTTGATGTTGCGGGACAGCTTGCGCGTGTCAGGGATGCCTGCCAGCAACTGTCCGAAGCCGGTATACGTGTTTCCCTGTTTATCGATGCGGATCGGAAACAGGTTGAAGCGGCGGCTGAGGCCGGTGCGCCCTGTATCGAGATTCATACCGGGCATTTTGCCGACGCACCAACAGCCGCAGAACAGGCGGCCGAGCTGGCGCGTATTGTCGAGTCCGTGCGACTGGGTGTTGATGCCGGCCTGAAGGTCCATGCGGGACACGGGCTTAATTACCATAACGTCGGCATGATTGCCGCAATCCCGGATATTCTCGAGCTGAATATCGGTCACGCCATTATTGCGCGGGCGCTGTTCATCGGGCTTGTGCCTGCCGTGAGCGAAATGAAACGCCTCATGCTGCAGGCGCATCAGGATGCACGATAGCCACTGGCCCGGAGTGTAATGTCCATGGTGTTGATGGCGCGGCCAAAGTAGATATCAACGCTGTCACGGTTCCCCGTTCTCAGCGCCATGCGCAGCTCGCGCAGGCTGGCCTCCAGTTCAGGTGCATCGCAATAAGCGGTACCGCCGAGGAGTTTATGCACGCATTCGCGTAGTTGCCGGTCGTTACCGGACGTGTATGCCGCCTGCATTGACTGGCGGTGCCCCGGCAGTTCAAGCAACAGCTGCGCAAACATTTCGCTGGAAAACTTCCGGTTAATTTCCCTGAGCTGCAGGTCTTCCCCGGGCGGGATCCCGGAGTCGTCCTCCGTGTTTATGCCTGGTGTGCTGTTGCTGCCGATCAGCAGCGCAGAGAACTTCTTTAGCAGATTTCCGAACATGCAGGGTGTTCTCCACGGGCAGTTGATCAGGCAGGCGAAAAGCCGATCGGGTCTGTATGCATCGTAAATGAATGTAAAAATAAGGGCCAGCCGCAGGCAGTAGGGAAATGCCGTTAGCGGGTGTCTGAAATTTCACGTTCTTCTGTATACTACAGGCTGTTTTCGTTGAGGTCAGTGATGATGGATTTTCCAACACTCGAGGCAACTGTTGGTAATACGCCGCTGGTCCGGTTGCAGCGCCTGCCCGGCACAAGCAGTAACACGATACTGGTGAAACTTGAGGGTAATAACCCGGCGGGCTCGGTCAAGGACCGGCCCGCGCTCAGTATGATTCGCCATGCAGAAGAACGTGGCGAGATAAGGCCGGGCGATACGCTGATCGAGGCGACCAGTGGCAATACCGGTATTGCGCTGGCCATGGCTGCGGCGATGAAGGGCTATCGCATGGTTTTGATTATGCCGGAGCACATGAGTGTCGAGCGGCGCGCTGTCATGAAGGCCTTCGGCGCAGAGATTATTCTTGTCAGCAAGGCGGCCAGCATGGAGGGTGCGCGCGACCTCGCGCAGGTAATGGGTGAGCGCGGCGAGGGCCGGGTACTCGACCAGTTTTCCAACCCGGATAATCCACGCGCACACTATGAAACAACCGGCCCGGAAATCTGGCGGGATACCCGCGGCAGTATCACCCACTTTGTGAGCGCCATGGGCACCACCGGCACCATCATGGGTACCTCGCGCTACCTCAAGGAACAGAACCCGGATGTACAGGTTGTGGGTGTCACGCCGGCAGAAGGTTCCGCCATACCCGGTATCCGGCGCTGGCCCGAGGAGTACCTGCCATCAATCTATGATGCGGCGCGTGTTGACCAGACCCTTGAGGTTACCCAGGCGGAGGCGGAACAAACCACGCTGGCGCTCGCGTCGCAGGAAGGTATTTTTGCCGGCATCTCCTCGGGCGGTGCGGTTGCCGCGGCGCTGGCGTTGTCAACGCAGGTCAGTGATGCGGTTATTGTTGCCATTATCTGTGACCGCGGTGACCGCTACCTGTCCACCGGAGTGTTTCCTGACTGAATGTACACATCCCGTGTACGGGTAGTCTGCGCGCTATTGCTGACCATTGGCCTGTCGGCAGTTCTGGTCCTGCAGGGCCATGCAATAGAAACGGCAAGGCTTTCACTGGGTAATATTGAGGGCGATGGCTGGTCGATCAGCGATCTGTCCATGGATATTAACTGGACGGGGTCCGCGACTGCACGCGCCGTACTGCAGGCCGGCACGGCAGATTTGCCTGGCAAACTGGGTAGCGTCACGGCCCTGCAGTTTGTCTGTGACCAGGCAGAACTGACAAATACCGGGTTTGCATGCCGCAGTGGCAAACTGGATTTCCGCTCAAGCCGTTTCGGTCGTCAATCACTGCCTGCTGTCATTCATTACAACCACGTCGACAAAAGTATCCGCCTGCGCCTGCGCAGTCTGCGGCTCGCCGGTGGCCGGGTAACGCTTGCCGCCAGTTACCTCGATAGCAACTGGTCGGCCGATATCAAGGGTAACGCACTGGTGCTATCCGCGCTGGCGCGCGAGCTGCAAGCGGCCGGCATTGAGCTGCCCGCGCTGAGCCCCGAGGGTACGGCGGATATCGACCTCGATCTTCGCGGGCGCGGGGCGGGTGTGACGCGTGCCGCTTACACAATCAGGCTGAAGGCTGACAGCTTTACCGATGTTGCCGGAAAGTATGCAGGTGAGAACCTGGCCGTGAGTCTTTCAGGCAAGGCACAACCATTACGCAACGGCTGGCGTATACAGGGAGCGCTGGACGCGCAGCGTGGCGCCGTTTACATCGACCCGCTCTACATCGAGGTAGGAAAGCAGCCGATACATGCCAGTGCCAGCATCGACTGGCAGCCGCGCGGACGCATACTGACGGTGCGTGATTTCACATACGAGCATCCAGCCAGTGTGAAAATGTCCGCACAGGGCCGGCTGGCGCTGGCACAGGAACAACCCGTTCAGCAGTTGCGTGTTGAGATACACGAGGCG
>JAOULY010000335.1 GCA_029881775.1 Gammaproteobacteria bacterium | reverse complement strand
GCGGACGACAGGGTGGGGCCGGTCGGGCACAATCCCTGCGCTTCGAAAGTGTTACCCATGTCCCCGAATGATCAGCCACCGATGTGCCCGGAATTCCGGACTTTACCCGGCCCGGTGGATTTCCCCAGATTGTCTGATTCTTTATATATCGTCAACTACGACGACTTATCCTGAGAATAATGACTTATGTTAGTCGCCAATATTGACGATATATATGCTAGAATACGTATTATTCACCATTAATGACGACTTATGAAGATATCAGAACTCCTTTCCGATGAGGCCATACTTACCGAACTGGGTGAGCGGGTTGCGCGCAGCCGGATCGATCTGCAACTGACCCAGGCTGAGGCGGCCGCACAGGCCGGGATCTCGAAGCGGACGCTGGAGCGGATCGAGTCCGGCGCCTCGGCGCAGTCGTCGAGCCTGATTCGCATCCTGCGGGTGCTGGATCTATTGCCGCGGCTGGAACGCATGTTTCCCGAAACCGGACCCGGCCCGATGGAGTTGCTGCGCCACAAGGGCAAGGCCCGGCAGCGCGCCTCGACCCGTGGCCATTCGGAGCGTCCGGAAGGCGCATGGACGTGGGATGACGACCAATGAGTACGCTGGCCGAGGTCAGGCTCTGGGGTCGCACCATTGGTGCGGTGTCACTGAACGACGGTGATGAGATTGCCGAGTTCGAATATGCACCGGAGTTCACCGGCAGCGGTATTGAGGTTGCGCCAGTCACGATGCCGCTTTCCAGGCGCATCTACGCCTTCCCCGAGTTATCCCGCCAGACGTTTTATGGACTACCCGGCCTACTGGCCGATTCGTTACCGGATAAATTCGGCAATGCGTTGATTGATGCGTGGCTGGCGACGCAGGGCCGTCAGCCAGCCTCGTTCAATGCTGTTGAACGCCTGTGTTATACCGGTGAACGCGGAATGGGTGCGCTGGAGTTTGTGCCCGCTATCGGCCCGAGGGCGCGACAGGCCACGCAAGTCCAGGTAGACCGGCTGGTTGAGCTTGCCTCGGAAGTGTTGACGCACCGTAACGATTTTCAGATCTCTTTTGCCGGTGAGGAGAATGGGCAGGCATTGACCGAAATCCTGCAGGTCGGCACCTCGGCGGGCGGTGCGCGCGCCAAGGCAGTGATTGCCTGGAACCCAAAGACCAACGAGGTGCGTTCCGGCCAGGTACCGGCCGGTGCGGGGTTTGAATACTGGTTATTGAAATTCGATGGCGTAAAGGGCAACAAGGACAAGGAGCTTGAGGATCCACAGGGCTACGGCGTGATCGAATATGCCTATTCCCGGATGGCGCGTGATTGCGGTATCGAAATCAGCGATTGCCGGTTGTTCGAGGAAAACGGCAGGCGGCATTTCATGACCCGCCGCTTTGATCGTCTTGCGGAAGGCGAGAAGCTGCATATGCAGTCGCTGTGTGCGATGGCCCATTACGATTTCAATATGGCGGGTGCCTACAGCTACGAACAGGCTCTGCTGGTAACGCGAAAACTGGACCTGCCCATGCAGGCGATAGAGCAGCTATTCCGGCGCATGGTCTTCAATATCGTTGCGCGTAATCAGGATGATCACGTAAAGAATATCGCCTTTTTGATGGACAAGGCCGGCAACTGGTCTCTCGCGCCGGCCTTTGATATGACCTACAGTTACAATCCTTCCGGTGCATGGACAGCAAGCCATCAAATGTCCCTCAACGGCAAGCGTGACGACTTCATGCTTGAGGACTTCAAGGCCTGCGCAAAGGTGGCAACAATGAAGCGCGGCCGTGCCGAGACGATTGTCAGAGAGGTGCAGGAAGTCGTGTCGCGCTGGCCGGACTATGCGGAGGAGGCGGTCGTCAATCCCGTGCAGCGGGACCAGATTCACAAAGTACTACGGCTGGATGCCTTATAGATGAAGCATGGAGAACACAAGACCGTCCAGGCGTTCATGCTCAAATATGCTGAAAATCCAGGGCCGGACTGTCGTACCGCGCGGGGAAGCAGAATTGACCAGCATTAAAGAGAACTGCTCAATTGCGACTGACAAAGTGCTATTTCCATAGCACTGGGAATCCGATGTATTTATATTGAGCACTGCCTATTATGGGCAGAGGCCGTTGGAGCCATTAATCAACGTGTTATGAGAAATGCTTATAACGTGTTGCTTTTAATGATTGGTGGGCGATACTGGGATTGAACCAGTGACCCCTGCCGTGTGAATTCAGGCACCAATCCTGTGTACTTTTTCAATCAATAGGTTATGCATGCCGGCCCCGCGCATTCGTGACTCAATGTGACAGTATTGTACTGATATTGGCTGGAGTGCGTCACGATCCGGTCACGTTGGTTCGTCTGTCTGATCATTTTTCTCATTCGTTTTACCGGGACACGTATGAGTTGGTCGGATATAAGGCCGCGGTCGATTTCCATGAATTGAAGACAGTGGACTTCCCCCGGTATAGAGGACACCTCCAGCTTACAATCTGTGGTGCTGGCTCTGGCTGTAAAATGCGGAAGGACCCAATATGGCACTGGGATATATTTACCCCATACTTGAAACTGACAGAGGCTGCATAACCTCTACTTCTGGACATCATTATTAATGGGGGGATTGCCCTGGCATTGCTATTTTTAGGGGGGGTTGCCAAGTCTAACAGCTAGTACATTTGTCCTATTGCAATATTACTATTGAACGAGCTATAAGTTCGAAACACTCTGTGGACTTCACTGAAGTGGTATGAGAAAAATAATGGCAACAATACTCATAATTGATGATGAAGCCGTCAGCCGTCAAATCCTGAGCGCGCTTGTTAGATCGATTGACGATAGTTACGAGATCAAGGCTTTTGCCTGCCCACAGGAAGCATTCGATTGGGCTACTAAGAACTCAGTCGATCTAGTTCTGACTGACTTTAATATGCCGGTGATGAACGGTACTGAGTTCATTAGACTGTTCCGCAGTAATCCCGCATGTACTCAAATCCCGGTGATCTTGGTGAGTGCAGATAATGATCCATGTATGCGCAAGGCCGCCCATGAGGCGGGCGCCACAGATTTTCTTGGCAAACCGGTGGATCACCACGAAAGCCGTACCCTGTGCCGCACTCT
>JAOULY010000334.1 GCA_029881775.1 Gammaproteobacteria bacterium | reverse complement strand
GCAGTTCGCCGAGGTGATACCGAGCACACTGACGCCACGCAGGATAAACGGCATCACGGTGGTATGCAGCTCATGCCCGCCAGCCAGGCCGATCGAGGCAATACTGCCCCACGGATTCACGGTGCGCGTCAGCCAGGCCAGCACATCCCCGCCGACGCTATCGATGGCCCCTGCCCAGCGGGCCGGCTCCAGTGGTCGTGTCTCTGCGGCAACCGCCGCTGTGTCGATCACTTCACCGGCGCCCAGTGATGCCAGGTAATCGGCCGCATCCGGCTTGCGGCTCATGGCGACGACGTCGTAGCCGCGCCCGCTCAGCAGGTCGATGGCAATGCTGCCAACACCGCCACTGGCGCCGCTGACGATCACGGCGCCCTGCCCCGGCTGCAGGCCATTCTGTTCCAGCCGGTCGATTGCCAGTGCCGCGGTAAAGCCGGCCGTCCCCAGCGCCATGGCATCGAACAGTGACAGGCCGGCCGGCAGCGGCACCACCCAGTCGGCCGGCACGCGCACGATTTCGGCAAACCCGCCGTCATGACTTTCACCCAGCCCGCAACCGGTGACCAGCACACTGTCGCCCGTTGAGAAGCGTGCATCGCCCGAGTCGAGCACGCGGCCTGCCACGTCGACACCGGCAACCAGGGGAAAACGGCGCAGGATCTTGCCACGCGCCAGCCCCGCCAGCGCGTCCTTGTAATTCACGCTGGAGTAATGCGCCTCGATCACGACTTCGCCCGGTGAAAGCTCGTCGAGCGTGATGTTTTCCAGCGCGCCGGGCACACCCGCATGCACGCGAAAGGCACGGAACGTGTTCACGACGCGTACGTACGATCGGTCATGAACCCGGTCGCCACATGAAACGGATGTTCAGTCCGGCATCTCCTCGCCCCGGCAGACCGGGCCATAGGGCGTGTGCCGGTGCAGGTCATGATGATGCATGCGATAGCGCACAAAGCGCGCCGGATCGTCGAAGTGCATGAAGGGATTGCCGTCGACCTGTTCCTGAAGGGTCGAGGTGGTTTTTTCCGCGTAATTATGTCCCGGGCGGATAATGGTATCCGCCGGAAAATGCCCGGCCATGTCTTTCAGCGTGACAAACATCTGCTCCGGGTCACCGCCGGCCAGGTCACAACGCCCGCAACCGAACACGAACAGGGTGTCACCCGTGATGAGTTCATTGCCAACGTGATAACAGGCCGATCCCGGCGTATGTCCGGGCGTGTGCAGCGCGGTGATTTCCGTTTCACCCACGCGAATCACGTCGCCGCCATGATGCAGGGTCGGCAGATCAAGTCCCTGCCCCCAGAAGGTCGCTTCCGCCTTCAGCAAATGCAGCTGCGCATCGGTGTGCTGCAGTATGCCGTCGATGCCGTTGATATGGTCGTGATGACTATGCGTCAGCAGGATATCGGTAATCTGCATGCCGTGCTGTTCTGCAACGGCCATCACGGCCGGCACATCCCAGGCCGGATCGACCACGGCCGCGCGGTTGCTGGCATGGTCATGCACCAGGTAGACGAAGTTCTCCATCGGCCCCAGTTCCAGGGCATGGATTGAACAGGGCGAGCCATGCATAGCGTTCATGTACGTTATTATGGTGCAATCACGAAGCCGATTCCATGCGAGGTCTGCGCGTTGCCCGCCCATAAACTGATACTGCTGCCGGCGGACCCGGATACCGGCATCGAAAACTGCGAACAGCTTGTCCGCCCGCTGCAGGCAATCGGCTTCATTGGCGAACCTGCATCCTGCAGGGAAGGCCTGTTCTACCCGGTCGGCAACCGTTTCCTGCAGCTGGTCAGCTTCCTCGGCTGTTCGCCCATGATCGAGCTGGACCCACCGGCCAACAGCGCCGGGCTGGACGCCGCGATTGCCGATGGCCGCTTCTGTCACGTCATGCTGGCCTGCTCACCCGCGCTGCAGTTTCGCGCAGACCCGCAGACGCGTCCACCGCGCTGCCCGCAATGCGGACATGCCGACACGCACTGGGCACAGCGCCTGCAGGAATGGCGGGGCAATCCCGCAGAGACCGGGTGGACATGCGCCGCCTGTGAGCAGCCGGCCCCGCTCACCCGCTGGGTGTTCCGGAAGACCGCCGGCTTCGGCAAGGTTTTTGTAGAAATCAGGGGGATATACCCGTCAGAAGCCGTACCCGGGGACTTGCTGCTGAATACCCTGCGCAGCGTGACCGGCAATGCCTGGCACTATATCTACATAAAGGAATAAACCCTTTGCCGATTTTCTGTGCGACAATAACAACCACCGCAACACCCACGAGCAACCGATGAGCGAAGCAACCGAACTGTCCAAGGAAGAACGCATCCTCCGCGTCATGAAGCGCGTCCTGACCGACATCGCCAAGGACACTTACACAAAGGCGGGCTACCGTCACCCGTTAAGCGATGACACGATCGACGGCATGCGCAAGTGCCTGGCGCTGATCGCTGCACGCGAGACAGAACTCGCCGAGGCCGATGGCCGCTCACTGGATGCCCGCCCCCGTTTTATCGATGAGCCGCAAACATCCGTCGTGGTCCAGCTCGACATTCCCGGAAAATCCGATTCCGACTAAACTCGCCCGCAGTCCCTCCCCATCCCGCAAACCGCCTGCTTCAACAAGTACTTAAGATAGATTCCCGTAACGCCGATAGCCTTCCTTGAAGGGCTCTCCTGCGCATCGCGGTGCGCGTTCGCCCGGGGCAAAAATATTAATTTTTGCCTTTTAAACATGTGGTTACATTTGACTCATGGAGTAACAGGGCGCTGCAGGTGAAAGATATCAGCGGGGATTTGACACGAAATCGAATATCAGGACAGGTGCGCCAGTGGCGATGCGTGGTCGGGCGAACTGCCCGACGCCTGGCGGTATTACCGATTTCACTGCTCGCACTGACGGCAACCACGCTGGCGGGCACCGCGACGGCCGATTTAACGGACATGAGCCTCGAGGCGCTCATGAATCTCGAAATCACGTCCGTATCGAAGAAGCCACAGAAAAAAACCGAGGCCGCCGCCGCAGTCTTTGTTATTACCGGCGATGATATCCAGCGCTGGGGTGTCACCAACATCCCGGACGCCCTGCGACGTGTTCCCGGACTACAGGTCGCG
>JAOULY010000332.1 GCA_029881775.1 Gammaproteobacteria bacterium | reverse complement strand
GATCCGGTTGCAGGGCAAGAATATGCTGCAGCGTTTCGGTATCCACCTGCACCGCGCTGTCGTAATCCAGGAAGTGCGACAGGTCGGAACTGATAACAATCAGCGTCTCTTCACCGCCCCACACCTGCTCCAGGACGTCGGCCACCTCGGCGGCGGTGGCGTCTCCCACGGCCAGGGGCAACAACCGGAAATCACCGAGAACGGCTTGCAGGAATGGCAGGTGCACTTCCAGCGAATGCTCCTGGGCATGGGCCGCATCACTGACCGTCACCTGGGGCAGACGCGCCAGCAAGGACATGGCCGCCGTATCCAGCGGAATGGTTCCCATGGGTGTTGCAAACGCCTTTATGGATGGCATGGCCAGTCCACGAACCGGTACCCGGTGCACGGGACCCAGCAGCACCACGCGACGGATGCGACCGGCCAGCGCCGACAGGCGTGCATAGGCAGTTGCCGCCACCGGACCGGAATAGACATAGCCTGCATGGGGCACAATCAGTGCCTTGGGACTGCGGGCCGACTTGCCGGTTTGCGCAGCAGCCAGCAGGCCTTGCACTTCAGCTGTCAGTTCATCGGCACCGGCCGGGTAAAAATAGCCAGCAACGGCAGGGGGACGTGCATTACTCATCTGGAACCTCACCTTCAATATAGAATAAATGAGGCTGGTTGGCAGGATTTCAAGACGCGGGAGATTTACCGCTAAAACAAAACGGTGCCGGCATGCACGGACAGCTTGCTGCTGAAACAGGTTCTAATTGATTCGCGCCTGCGATGTACAGGGAGGAGGTGAGACAGGGAACCTGTCGAGAGGCTGGCCTGGGCCAAGTACAAGTGCCGCAGGAGGCAGGAGAAGGTGAGACTGCGAAGCTGTCGAGAGTCTGGCCTGGGCCATGCCGGGAGCGGCCAAGGCGCTCCTACAGCTTTGCCTTGAGTACCTGCCGGTACAACCCGGCATCTGCTTCGCTAAAGCAGCAGGCAATGACGCGATCAAAGCGGTCTTCATATTGCAACATGACATCGAGCGCAATTTTCGCCGCGGCCTCTTTCGGGAACCCGTACACGCCGGTACTGATGCCGGGAAAGGCAATACTGTGCACAGCGTTCTCCAGCGCCAGTTCGAAACTGTTCACGTAGCAGGCCCTGAGCAGCGGCGCCTCGTAGGCATCACCGCCGGACCAGACCGGGCCAACAGTAAGGATCACGCGCCGGGCCGGCAGCTCGAAACCGGGGCTTATTTTCGCCTCGCCGGTGCGACAACCGCCCAGCGTTTTGCAGTATTTCAGCAACAGCGGGCCGGCCGCACGGTGGATTGCACCGTCGACGCCACCCCCGCCAAGCAGGTCGTTGCTGGCCGCGTTGACAATGGCATCGACCTCGAGAGTGGTGATATCCGCGGTAATTATCTCTATCATTGGCTAAACACCATCGCTTTCCGGAGGCTGGCAGGATTTTCACTTAAATGCCAGTAGATGGCTATCCCCGCAGGCATCCCTGCCGGGAAATAAGCTGGAAACAGGATACAAATCCGTATAGTGCGGGTAACACAAGACACCACGGGGGATACCTGACGACATGCCACGCCTCATCACACTCTCGCGCGCTGCGCGCCTGGTCGGCGTCAAACGCGGCGTTCTGCAGAAACGGATCCGTGAGGGTGAGTTAAGAACATTCGAAGGCGAATTACTGCTGTCCGAACTCCTGCATGCCTACCCGCAGACCGAGGTCGAAGATACCTCCATGCTCGAGCGGGTCGAGTCGATCATGGAAAGGGCCGTCAACAAGATCATTCGCCCGGACGACGACACCCTGGACACCAGCACCATGGCCGCGCGCATCCTCTCGCTTGGCCAGGAACTGGCCCGGGCACGCGGCAAGGCACGCCGCAATGCGGACATCATCGAAAGCCTGAAAAACAAGTTCGAGGAGCTGTCCAATAGCGAAGGACAGACGCAAGAGCAGGCATTTAGTACACTTCGAGAGTGGTTCTACCAGACACTCGAAACACTGAAAATGTCTGATGAAGAATCAGGGCTGATTGCGCAGGAGGCATTCCTCAGGGTCATGGCGGCACAAGTACGCATACTGCCTGGCGGGCACGAATTTTTCATCGAGGGATCGGATTCGATCCTCGAGGCCGGACTGCGCGGTGGACTGGCACTCAATTACGGCTGCAGCAACGGCAGTTGCGGACTGTGCAAGTGCAAGGTGGTATCCGGACAGGTCAAGCAGATTGCGCGGCACGATTACGCTCTGACGGAAGCAGAGAAAGGCCTGGGTTACATCCTCGCCTGCTCCAATACCGCGGTGACGGACGTGGTGCTGGAGGCCGACGAAGCGCATGGCTCATACGACATACCCGCCCAGGAAATCGAGATCAAGGTAAAGAAAATTGCGCCCGTCGACGACCGTGTCATTTTCCTGCAAGCCAAGACACCCCGCACAAAACGGCTGCGCTTCCTCGCCGGCCAGTACCTGTCCCTGAATGTTAAAGGCCTGCCGGTGACCGACGTTGCCATTGCCAGCTGCCCGTGCGATGACATGAACCTGCAGTTTCACATCCCCGTCATCGCGGGTGACCCGTTCAGCGAGAAACTCGAAGGTTGCCTGAAAGCCGGCGACAGCCTGGTCATTAACGGGCCGTGCGGAGAATTTATCCTCAACGAGGACTCGCCACGCTCGCTGGTCTTCATTGCGTGTAACACCGGGTTTGCACCGATCAAGAGCCTGATCGAGCACGCCATGGCGCTGGATACCGCGGAAGACATTCACCTGTTCTGGATCAGCACGCCAGGCAACCATCATTACCTGGATAACCTGTGCCGCTCGTGGGATGACGCGCTGGACAATTTCCACTATACCGCCCTGGCGGCGACCGGCAGCAAAACGGTTGAGGACTTATTGCCCGCTATCACGACGGGGCTCACCGATGTCCCGGGGCACGATTACTATGCGTGCATGCCGGCACCGCTACTGGACCTGACGAGGGACTTTCTGGACACGGCCGGCATTCCGGCACATCAACAGAAACTCGAACCGGTCCGCCACGATCCGGGCAAGTAGAAAGGGACAGGCAGCAGGCTTACCAAACACCCCCTCCACCCTCTGGGGGA
>JAOULY010000333.1 GCA_029881775.1 Gammaproteobacteria bacterium | reverse complement strand
ACAGGTCGTATAAATACGCAGACTGACATCGCGCACCTGCTCTGCCAGGTCTGCGCCGAGTAACTCGCAGGCCTGTGCAAAATCGATATTCACATCATGATCGCCAACCGCCGCCTTGGTCGACGGCGTGAAAATCGGCTCAGGCAAGCGCTCGGCCAGCTGCAGGCCGGCCGGCAACTCGATGCCGCATACGCTGCCGGTACGCTGGTAGTCCTTCCAGCCCGAGCCGATCAGGTAACCGCGGACAATTGACTCGACCGGCAAGGCCGCCATCTTTTTCACGACAATGGCTCGACCTTCAACCTCCGCACGCTCCGCCGCATCCGGCAACACCTCTGCCAGCGTTTTCTCCGCCAGGTGGTTGGGAATGATATTGCGTGTCTGGCGAAACCAGAAATTGGAAACCGACGTGAGCACCGCGCCCTTGCCCGGGATAGGCTCGGGGAGTACGACATCAAAAGCAGACAGGCGATCCGTCGTCACGATCAGCAGGTGATCATCACCCACCGCGTATATATCGCGCACCTTGCCGCGTGCCAGTAACGGCAGGCTTTTTATATGGGACTCGTACAGGGTCTCCAGCATTTCTGTCTCCGACTGCCCGGCTGGCATAGAAACGGCATTGTACAGGACAGGGTGGTCGGCGGAAATCGTCATAAACAGGCCGCACAAATCCACTGCAATCAGATTGATTGGTGTTAAAATGGGTTGCTTTCCTGTACCTACAAACGGGCACAAGCAATGACTGAATCACCAAGCGTCGGGCTGGTCATGGGCAGTAACAGCGACTGGGATGTCATGCGGCATGCGGCTGACATGCTGACACAGCTTGGCATTCCCCACGAGTCCCGCGTAGTCTCTGCGCACCGCACACCCGACCTGCTGTTCGAGTATGCCGCTGGCGCCCGCGACCGTGGAATTGCCTGCATTATCGCCGGCGCCGGTGGTGCCGCACACCTGCCTGGCATGCTGGCAGCCAAGACCACGTTACCGGTACTGGGTGTGCCGGTGCCGTCGCGCTACCTCAAGGGCATGGACTCACTACTGTCTATCGTACAGATGCCGAAAGGCATCCCGGTCGCCACCTTCGCTATCGGCGAGGCGGGCGCCGCCAATGCCGCGCTGTACGCTGCCGCCATACTCGCCACCGCAGACAGCGCGCTGGCGAGGCGACTTGACGAACAACGCGACGAACTGCGCAAGCTCGTCCTCGACATGCAGTTACCACCCGAGACATGATTCTTCCCGGCGCCACTCTGGGAGTTCTGGGCGGCGGTCAACTCGGCCGCATGTTCACGCTTGCCGCCATCAGCATGGGCTACCGGGTCGTGGTACTGGACCCGGACCCGCACAGCCCCGCCGGCCACATCGCCGACCAGCACATACAGGCCAGCTTCATGGACCATGCCGCCCTGCAGATGCTGGGCGATGAGTGCGCCGCGATTACGACCGAGTTCGAAAATGTGCCGGCCGACAGCATGGAATTCCTCGAACAGTTCTGCAAGGTGCGGCCGAACGCCCGGGCACTGCATATCGCCCAGGACCGTATCCGGGAAAAATCCTGGTTACAGGAACTGGGACTGCCCACCGCGCCTTTTGTACCCATCTATGAAAGCACCGATCTCGACGATGCCGTCAGGCAACTTACTGCTCCGCTGCTGCTGAAAACCGCCTCGATGGGGTATGACGGCAAGGGACAGGTCATGGTTACTGACCCGGGCGAGGCGCATGCCGCTTTCATCAGCCTCGGCGAGAATCCCTGCGTCCTGGAAGAGATGGTCGAACTCGAAAGCGAGGTGTCCGTCATCCTTGCCCGCAGTATCAACGGCCGCACCGAGGTCTACCCGGTCGGTGAAAACCGGCACGTAAACGGCATCCTCGACACAACGATCGTACCCGCCGCAATCGACGAAGGGTTACGCAACGATGCAACCGGCATGGCCGTGCGCATGGCCGACGCCATGGACTACTGCGGCGTACTTGCCGTGGAATTCTTCTGCACCCGGAACGGCGAATTACTGGTTAACGAAATCGCCACGCGGCCGCATAACAGCGGACACTACACGGTAGATGCCTGCGCAACATCGCAATTCGAGCAACAGGTACGCACCATGTGCGGACTGCCGCCCGGCGATGCACGCCTCTACAGCCCCGTGGTCATGACCAACCTGCTGGGCGACATCTGGCAGGGTGGAGAACCTGCCTGGGAAGCAATCCTTAACGAGCCAGGGGCCTGTCTGCACCTTTATGGAAAGCGCGAGGCACGCCCCGGGCGCAAGATGGGCCATTTCAACTACCTGGCCGAATCGACAGACGCGGCACTCAACAGCGTCGCGGGTATTCGCAAGACACTTGGATTCTGAATCACCCGATAACCGGCCCAGCGGATGCTGAACAGATTAATCAACCTGTCCTCCGGCAGCGTCAGCCACGCCGAACGGCTGATTTCCACGATCGGCGGCGTACTCGCGATTTTCGCAACCTTCTCCATCAGTAATTTTTACCTGGGCGACTCCGCCATCCCGCTGATCGTACCGTCGATGGGTGCATCGGCGGTCCTGTTGTTCGCCGCCCCGCACAGCGCCCTTGCGCAACCCTGGAATGTGCTCGGTGGACACATCGTTTCTGCACTGGTCGGTGTCTCCTGTTACCTGCTGGTTCCCCACGAAATCGGTGCGGCCAGCCTGGCAGTCGGCATTGCGATCGGCGCCATGTATTACCTGCGCTGCATTCATCCTCCCGGCGGCGCCACGGCACTGGCCGCCGTTATCGGCGGCGAATCCGTTCATTCACTTGGTTTCGGATTTGTCCTGACCCCGGTGCTGCTGAATGTGCTGGTGATGCTGATCATCGCCGTCGCGTTCAACTTCCTGTTCAGCTGGCGGCGCTACCCGTCCCTGCTGCAACCGCCACAAGCCGCAGCGCAAATCTCCGGCACTGAAGACGGACAAACGATCAGTCACGCCGACCTGGTGGCCGCGCTCGGCCAGATAGACTCATTCATCGACGTGTCCGAAGATGACCTGCTGCATATCTACGATCTTGCAACGGGCCAGGCCAGGCATGGCCATTTGCAGGCTGACGACATACTGCCCGGGCACTGTTACAGC
>JAOULY010000331.1 GCA_029881775.1 Gammaproteobacteria bacterium | reverse complement strand
CGGTATTTTCCACCCATCAAAACAACGTGCATCTACTTGGCGGGAAATACAGAGTTTTGCCAAACGACAGTCTGGAGCGGATTTCTGCATATGCCGAAAAAACAGGCGTAAAGTGGCTGTTTTTTGTGGGTACCGAGGCCGACCAGTATGAGCTTTATCATTACTTTCTATCTGGCTGGAGAAATCAACTATCCAGCCTGCACGAGACACACCCTGGGTTCGTGAGCCTGCAGTGCGCACATCCAGAGAAAAGTATTTACCTTTATAAATTTACTTATTGAGAATTCGCAGGATTTTATTCATTCACTGAGGTTATTATCACTGCCCGCGTACGATTCTCCACAGGCCTTGCACGAGCGCAGCGAGATTCACGGGGTCAAGCACAGCGAAGGTACAAATCTGCTATAGCATCCATCTTTCATTAACCAACGTCTAGAGCCAATGACCGTTAATAAATACCGGACTACTAAATGTTTTCAAATAGCGTGAAACTTTTCAGGACACCGTTGATACTCGCGTGCCTGTGCCTGTTGACAGTGCTGGCCTACATGCCGGGACTGTCAGGCGACTACATGTTTGACGACATGCCCAACCTGCTTTTAAACAAGCGCATGCAGGTTGATTCGCTCGACATGGACTCATTGATGAGTGCCGCCTATTCATCCGGCGCAGGGCTGTTCCGGCGGCCTGTGAGCATGGCAACATTTGCATTAAACCGTTACTTCTTCGAAGTTGGCCCCCGATCATTCAAAATAACAAACCTGGTCATTCACGTGCTGACCGGCCTGGTCATCTTCCTGCTTTGCAGACTGTTGATAAGTAGCTACCGCGCCCGGCACACCACGGCCATGTCAAACAGGGCGGCCTACTGGTTGCCGCTGGTCGTCAGTGGTTTGTGGTTACTCCATCCCCTGAACCTGACACCCGTGCTTTACATCGTACAGCGAATGACCAGCCTGGCTGCGTTATTTACGGTCTGTGGTCTGTGCCTGTACACACTGGGTCGCCAGCGCATGCTGGCAGGAAAACACGGCCTGGCCTACATCGTCACCGGGTTGGTGGTGTTCGGCGGCCTGGCCACCCTCAGCAAGGAGAGCGGTGTTTTACTGCCGCTGTACATGCTGGTTATCGAGATCAGCCTGTTCCGTTTTCGTGATCACCACGGCTTGCCCAGCAAGTCCGTCATGGGACTTTTTGCAATAATCATTCTGCTGCCACTCGGTCTGGTCATGGCGGTGCTGGTGGTCAACCCGGATTCAATACTGAATTATCACAGCCGCAATTTCACGCTGCTTGAACGGGTTTTGACTGAGGGCCGTGTGCTGGTTTTCTACCTGAAACTGATTGTCGCGCCCTCGATTACCGAGCTGGGCCTGTATCATGACGACATACCCCTTTCACGCGGCCTGCTGGATCCACCAAGCACCCTCTATTCCATCCTTGGCCTCGCCGCACTACTGGTTACAGCAATTGCGTTACTGAAGGCCCGCCCCCTGGCGAGTCTCGGCATCCTGTGGTTCTTTGCCGGACACGCACTGGAATCTACAATCTTCCAGCTGGACATCGCGTACGAGCACAGAAATTATCTTGCCGACATGGGTATCATTCTGGCGCTATGCAGCCTGGCCGCACAACAGAATGTCACCCGTCTGGCACATATCGCCAGGACTGCTATACCAATTTGCTTCCTGTTGCTGTTTGCGCATACCACGTGGCTACGCGCAGGCCAGTGGTCGGATAATGTCAATCATGCCGTCTACGAGGCACGCCACCATCCCGAATCGTACCGGGCCGTTTATTCCGCAGCACGAATCTATGCGCGCATGGCATTACTGCATCAACCCGGCGCGGAGGAAAAGGCCTATCACTACCTTGATCGTGCCAGCGCGCTTGACGAAACCGACATCATGTCCGATGTGGTACGAATCAAGCTCAGTTCCATTCTTGGCAGACCCGTCCAACAGGAATGGTTCGACAGCATTCTTTCCAAGGCAGGCAAGGATCCGTTCAGACCAGTGCGCGTAGACAGTCTTTACCAGCTCATGTCCTGTATCGGTGATCCATGTGACATACCACTTGAAACCATGAATAGCATTTTCATCAATGCGCTGTCAGCTGACAGCCTTCAACATCTACCGGATTTGCATTCCAAACTATTGAATGTTTACGGGTATTTCATGATCAACAAGGCAAATGATTTCGAGCAAGGACTGGCAATCTTCAAATGGGCAATCGATATAAATCCCAGTGAGGCACAACACTGGATTAACCTGATCCAGGTGCAAATTGCCATGGGACGCTACGACGAGGCGGAGCAGACGCTGGAGAAATTCAGGTTGACGGACACACATGGCAGTGTCACTAAGGATATAGTTGAATTACAATCTGATATCGATAACATGCGTTTGGCACCCGCCACCAATACCGGACAAACCCTGCAACAGTAACTGACCTATGAGCCAGACTATCAGCATCATCCTGCCTGCAAAGAATGAGGTTGAAGGTCTTGAAAAATTACTCCCCCGGCTGCGCGAACGCTACCCGAGCGAGGAAATCATTGTCATCGATGACGGTTCCACCGACAGCACTGTGGAAGTCTGCAAACGGAACAATGTCAGGGTAATTTCCCACGTTTATTCAATGGGTAACGGTGCCGCCGTCAAGACCGGGGCAAGAAACGCGAGCGGCGACATACTGGTATTCATGGACGCGGACGGGCAGCACAATCCGGACGACATAGCGCCCTTGCTGGAAAAGGTAAACGAGGGCTTTGACATGGCAGTGGGTGCACGCAAGGCTGTAACCCATGCGTCGCCCGGCAGGCGCCTGGCAAACGCTATTTTCAATCGGCTCGCGAGCTGGATGACCGGTTATCCCATAGAAGACCTGACTTCAGGATTCCGTGCGGTGCGCGCACGGCACTTCAAAAAGTTCCTGTACCTGTTACCGAACAAGTTTTCCTACCCGACCACCAGCACCATGGCATTTTTCCGTTCAGGCCTGCCGGTCGGCTATGTGCCGATCAGCGCCGCCAACCGTACCGGTGAGCGAAAAAGCCATATACGGCTGTTTCATGACGGCTTCAGGTTTATCGTTATCATCATCAAGGTTGGCGCG
>JAOULY010000330.1 GCA_029881775.1 Gammaproteobacteria bacterium | reverse complement strand
CATGGAACAACGCATCGCGCGTGCGCTGCCTCCGGAAGACATGCTGCCGGCGATTGCCCAGGGTGTCATCGGTATCGAGTGTCGCAGCGATGATGCACGCGTCATGTCGCTGATCGCTGCGTTAAACGATCCGCACACCGCGCTGCGCACCGCAGCCGAGCGTGCCATGAATGCACGCCTGGCGGGGGGTTGTCAGGCGCCGGTGGCCGGTTACTCGGAACTTGACGGCGATGTGCTGCACCTGCGCGGCCTGGTGGGCCGTACCGATGGCAGTGACCTGGTATATGGCGACATCAGTGGTCCACATGCCGATGCGGCAAGCCTGGGTGAACAGCTGGCAGAAGACCTGCTGGCACGTGGCGCAAAATCGATCCTGGACGAACTGCTGCATGACTGAGCCCCTGTGCGTGCTGGTGACGCGGCCGGCCGGACAGGCGCAGGGCCTGTGTGAGCTGATCGAGGCGGCGGGAGCCCGTGCTATCCCGCTACCGGCAATCGAGATATTGCCGCCGTCGGATTCGACCGATATGGACAGGGCTGTCGATGCGCTTGATCAGTACGATCTGGCTGTTTTTATCAGCGTGAACGCGGTGCAGTCGGGACTTGCCGCCATTCAGTCGGTGCGCAACTGGCCTGACACACTCAAACTGGCCACCGTGGGGCCGGCCTCCGCTGCTGCGGTCGCGGCGAGCGGTCTCACCGTCGATTTGCACCCGGCACAGTCTTATAGCAGCGAAGGCCTGCTTGAGCTGGACGAGCTGCAGGACATGCATGGCAGGCGCGTGGTTATATTCCGGGGGAACGGTGGCCGCGATACCCTGCATGATGCGCTGAAAGCGCGAGGGGCACAGGTGGAGTACGTCGAAGTGTACCGGCGTGGTTGCCCGCAGGATGGTGGCGAACTTGTACAACTGCTCCGCCAGGGCAGGCTCGATGTCATCACCGCGACGAGCAACGAATCACTGCAGAACCTGTATGACATGGCGGGTCCGGAAGGACAGCCGCTGTTACGGCAATTGCCGCTGGTGATCGCGAGTAACCGGCAGGCAGCACTCGCGGCCCGCCTTGGTTTCAGTCAGGGTGCCGTGATTGCCGGCCATGCCAGTGATGATGCCATGTTCACTGCCATCCAGGCGCTGGCAGCAAGCCTTTCTTGAGAAGTAAAAGAGAACGGGGGACCATTTTACTGTAGCCCGGATGAAGTGAAACGTAATCCGGGAACGTCTCCCCGGATTCCACTACGTTGCATCCGGGCTACGGCGCTAATCCGGCCGACTCCCGTCATTTAAAGATACACCGTAGGGTGCGCCGTGCGCACCGGGGGATACGTACAGCAGCGACTGGTGCGCACGGCGCACCCTACATTGCTGAATTTCCGGTTTCGACCAGATAAACGTCATCCAGGTAGTCAACGGGGAAGTTCAATCCGTCCTTTTTTCTGCAGGAATTGCCGTTCCCATAAACCATGTGTGTGTCGGAAATATTCTAGTTAAGAGGCAACCCGGCAATTTTCTGCAAACCTTGCCGTATATTTTTTTCAGCTGCTCGTTCGACAGCCATACGGATCCTCGTTACAGCAGCAAATGCTTCGCCCCCACCGGTCGTATGACTGGATTTGATGGATTCTCTCATGACGGCGGCGCCTGTCTTTGTATTCACCAGTGACCAGGACATTTCCATGTCTATCGTGAAACTTAAACCGAACATAGGTTTTGACATGCTGACCAGGTTGACGCTCAGTTTGTAATCAGCGTCATGAGTCTTCGCGACACTGGAGAATAATCCAGACTTTATAATGGACTCTTTAATTGCACCCTCAAGATCTTCATTGGATATGTTTGTATATCCCGTCGCATCGGTTTCACCACCACCACCCGCAATGACAAATACCGAATACGGGTGCCTGGTTCCGAACGATGTCTCCTCAACTACAAGTTCCTGCCTGGATGCCGGTGATGCACATCCGGCCAGCAAGGTTATCATTGCACATGCCGCTAAAAAGCGCAGATGACTATTTATCACTATCTGCTCCTCGCTTCTCATCACTGAAGAAAATATTAGTAAGAACTTCATCCACCATTCCTTCCGGTGATTTCCTTGTCAGGGATGTATGCAATGAATGACCCGTAGCGAGCGGGAAATCAGACCCTGGATCTCGCAGGGTTATAGTTAACTCAAGCATGTACATCGTAATATCCCACCACCATTTGTCCACGTAGGTAACGATGGCATCGACTTCGGTTTCGGTGCCTGATATGTGAAAGCCCATCTCTGTCAGTTTGTTCTCTATCAGTACATTGGTGTCTCTGGTGTCTTTGCTGTATTTCTTTACATGGAACATTTTCAGTGCAGACAAATCTGTCGTCTGATCCACAGTAGCTGTGGCCTTGTTTACTGCGCATCCATGCAGTAAAACCAGCAGAGATAGCAATAAAACGACATGTATGGTTCTCTCCCTTCTTATCATGATTCAGACCTCCCTTTGATGGCAGTAAGTATTGCACGTATGATGCAGTCGCATTTCATTCTGGGCTGCTAGAATGTTTTGAAGACGTTTTGTTCGGTTCGCCTGATGCAGATTCCTCGATATATGCCCGCCTTTCTTCTTCCCATAACAATTTTGAGTACTCGTCGGGCCATTCCCCGGGCTCCATCCAGATGATGACATTGTCAGGGTAGCGCTGGGCTGCTCCAGAGGTTGCATCAAACAGTATTCCGATTCCACCGCCAAGGATAATATTACCCACAGTTGCTCCTGCAATCTTTTCGTCGAGAACCAGAGTGGTAATTTTATAGCCGGGCTTGGTGCATGTAATTGTTAGTGGCGCATTTCCCCTGGTCATGTAAGTTTTTCCGGGCGTTCTGGCTATGAATGACCTGTTTCCCTTGCTGTCCGTAAGGGTGCAACTCGCACCAATAATATCCTTTTCTGTAGCAACCATTATTCCCTGGTCTGTACCGGTTGTGATAGTTGCACAACCTGTCATGACACAGCTAACAAGTGCTACGATTTCTGCGCGTTTAATAACTAACGGATAGTCCATTACTCTTTTCTGCTCGTATTTTCCGCTTATGGTTTACTTGAGAAATTAACATCAAATTCTTTCGCTGCACACCAATCTTCGTAAGCTCGGGA
>JAOULY010000329.1 GCA_029881775.1 Gammaproteobacteria bacterium | reverse complement strand
TAAGGGGGGCACTCCCGGATTCCACTGCGTTGCATCCGGGCTACGGCACTGGTGCGCACGGCGCACCCTACATTTTCTGAATTATTATTTTCTGTGGCCTCTGCGTGCTCTGTGGCAATTATTTCTCTTTTCTTCGCGCCTTGGCGGCTTTGCGCGAGAATGACGGAGGTGATTTATCTGCGGATACGGTTCGCTCCTGTCCGTCGCGCCGAGCCGGATGGTGACAGGAAAACACGCCCAATAAAAAACCCGGCAGTGCCGGGTTTGTGTAGCAGGTATTACAGTCAGCGTTACTTGATCTTCGCTTCCTTGTAAGGGACGTGCTTGCGAACAACCGGGTCGAACTTCTTGATTTCCATTTTCTCCGGCATGTTGCGCTTGTTCTTGGTGGTCGTGTAGTAATGACCTGTACCGGCGCTGGAGACGAGTTTGATCTTGTCACGCATGATGAGCCTCCGTTAAACCTTGTCGCCGCGCTTGCGGATGTCGGCCAGGACGGTGTCGATGCCCAGCTTGTCGATGATGCGCATGCCCTTGCTGGAAACGCGCAGCTTTACGAAGCGCTTCTCCGCATCGACCCAGAAGCGGTGGGTGTGCAGGTTGGGCAGGAAACGCCGGCGCGTCCTGTTCTTGGCATGGGACACGTTGTTGCCGCTTTGCGGAGACTTTCCCGTGACCTGGCATACTCTGGACATTGTTCTAAACCTCGTAAAAAAAGCCCGCGATCAGCGGGAGGGGCGCATTTTATACCAGATCGGCGCGCGGGATACAAGTCGGCCGTTTCCAGGGCGTTGATGATTAAACGTCAGGATTCAATCGCTTAAAGCAAACCACGCTCTGCCAGGGAGACGCCGTCACCCTCGCCGATGACGATATGATCGAGCACGCGCACATCCACCAGCGCCAGTGCGTCACGCAGGCGGCGGGTCAGCCGGATATCGGCCCGGCTCGGTTCGGGCACGCCGGACGGGTGATTGTGGGCGAAAATGACGGCGGCGGCATTGTGTTCAAGCAGCAGGCGGACGACCTCGCGTGGATGCACGCTGGCGCCATCGATGGTGCCGCGGAACAACTCCTCGAAGGCGATTACCCGGTGGCGATTGTCGAGCAGCAGGCAGGCGAATACCTCGTAGGGCAGGTGCCGCAGGCGGCTGGCAAGGAAACGGCGGGTAGTGGCCGGGTTGTCGAGGCAGTCGAGACGGACCAGTTCGGCCTGCAGATGCCGCCGTCCCAGCTCGAGTACCGCCTGTAGCTGGGCGTAACTTGCCACGCCCAGGCCATGGTGCGCACAGAATGCCTGTTGGCCTGCCTCGAGCAGCGGCCGCAGGCCGCCGAAAGCGGACAGCAGGTCACGTGCCAGGTCGACCGCGTTGCGCCCGGCAACGCCGCTGCGCAGCAGGATGGCCAGCAATTCAGCGTCGGACAGGGCGGTTGCGCCCTGTAAGAGTAGTTTTTCCCGGGGCCGTTCGCCGGCCGGCCAATCGCGGATGGCGTGCATCCCGGTAAAACTGCCACACTGAACCTGGCAAATACATGCGATATACCTGATAGACGATGTACGCCTGGGCGTGTCTGCATCGTGATAATCCAGGCGGCACATTGCCACGGCCTGCAAATTTCAGGGTGTCAGTGCCCCGCCGGTATCAGTATCTCTGGCGCCTTGATGCCTTGACGACGTTTTGGCCCACGGGGATGGCCTGAAAAGCCATTGGAAATCATATCTCTCTGTGATCCCAGTGCACTCAGTGGCGATTTTGTTTGATAGACTGGCCATATATGAACTGTTTACCCGGGAAACATGTGCTGCTGGGCGTTACCGGCGGCATAGCGGCCTACAAGGCCGCCGAGCTGGTGCGCCTGCTACGCGGGGCCGGTGCATCGGTGCGCGTGGTCATGACGGCCGGCGCACAGGAATTCATTACACCACTGACGTTGCAGGCACTGTCAGGTAATCCGGTCCATACCGAGCTGCTCGACAGCACGGCTGAGGCCGCCATGGGGCATATCGAGCTGGCCCGCTGGGCGGATGTGTTGCTGATTGCACCGGCGACTGCCGACTGCCTGGCCCGCCTGGTGCAGGGTCGCGCTGACGATCTGCTGGGCGCCGTCAGCCTGGCCTGCGAGGCGCCAAAGGCGATCGCGCCGGCCATGAACCGGGCCATGTGGGACAACCCGGCGACGCAGGCAAATCTGGACACACTGCAGGCGCGCGGCCTGCACGTGTTCGGCCCGGACAGTGGCGAGCAGGCCTGTGGCGAGATCGGTCCGGGGCGCATGGAGGCACCCGCAGTGCTGGTCGAGCGGCTGTCCGGCCTGTTCCGGAACGGTCGACTGGCCGGCCGCCGCGTGGTCGTGACCGCCGGCCCGACCCGCGAGGCGATCGACCCGGTGCGCTTTATCAGCAATCACAGCTCGGGGCGCATGGGCTTTGCCGTTGCCCGCGCAGCACGCGAGGCCGGGGCCGAGGTGATCCTGGTCAGCGGCCCGGTCGCCCTGGAAACGCCCCCCGGCGTCCGGCGGATCGACGTGATCAGTGCGGCGGACATGCATGCGGCCGTGCTGGAACAGGTTCCCGGTAGCGACATTTTTATAGCTGTTGCAGCGGTTGCCGACTACCGGCCGGCGACCGTCGCCGGGCAAAAACTCCACAAGCGCGAAACCGCTATGACGCTGGAACTGCAGCGCAACCCCGATATCCTCGCCGACGTGGCGGCACTGCCGGATCCGCCATTCACCGTGGGTTTCGCGGCAGAGACAGAGTTGGTGCTGCAGGGGGCAAAAAACAAGCGCGTCGCCAAGCGTGTTGATATGATTGCCGCCAATCTCGTCGGCGCGGGTCACGGCTTCGATGTTGACGAAAACGCGCTGCATGTTTTCTGGGAGAATGGCGAATGCGAACTGCCGCGTACCGGCAAGACACGCCTGGCAGCGCAACTGGTCAGCCTGGTAGCGGATCAGCTCGACAGCAATAACACACACGACAAGGTCATCAGTATTAATGCAAAAGATTCAGCTTAAGATTCTCGACCGGCGGCTTGGGGATGAATTTCCGCTGCCGAATTACGCAACGGATGGTTCGGCCGGCATGGACATGCGGGCATGTGTCGACGGGCCGCTAGAGCTCGCGCCGGGCGAGACG
>JAOULY010000328.1 GCA_029881775.1 Gammaproteobacteria bacterium | reverse complement strand
GTGCGGGCACGGGTAAAATACCCCTGATAGATAAGCATGCGCGACAATGAAGCAGGATCCTCCTGGTTTAGCAGCAGTTTGACACGCTGCTGGCGGCCGGCCAGATAACTTGCGCGTATTTCTTTCGCCAGTTGCGCGCGCATGGCGGCCAGTTTGCGACGCTCTGCCTGCTGCGCCACCTCAAGCTTTTCCAGCTGTTTTTCCGCTGCCTGCACGCGGGCGCGCGTGTCGCGTAACAGGGCAGTCAGTCGACTGATCGCCAGGTCGGTTTTTTCCAGCGCGGCCTGCTGCGAATCGCGCGTGCCGCGCACATCTTTCAATTCGCGCTTGAGCGTGCTGATGCGTTCACGCACCTGCTCGAGTTGTGCAGCCTTTTTAACAGCTTCGGTATTGTTTGCGGCAAACACCGCATGGGTGCCCGGCCACGGCAATAGCAGCAGGCAAAGCAGCAGAATACCGGCGCGGCATGATCGCGAACCGGCACATAAATGGATCAGTCGGGGGGACAGCGCGCGTGGCAACTCAGCCATGCAACTCCACGTTGGTAACCGGCTTGATTGTCGCGACTACGTCCGGCAACAGGGATACCAGCGGCGTACCGGTCATTTCGGGTGGTATTGCCATATTCATGAGATACAGCATACTCGGACCGATATCAGAGAGCGCACCGTTTTCAGCCATCTGCGCAGGACGACCTATATAGACAAGCGGAACAAGGTTGCTGGTGTGAGCGGTATGCGCCTGGCCGGTCGCCTCGTCCAGCATCTGTTCCGCGTTGCCATGGTCGGCAGTGACCAGCATTTCGCCGCCAACGGATTCAATAGCTTCCATAACCAGACCGAGCGATGCGTCGACCGCCTCGATGGCCTTGACCGCCGCATCGAACTTGCCGCTATGACCAACCATGTCCGGGTTAGCGTAGTTGCAGATAATTACGTCATACACGCCACCCTTGATTGCATCAACCAGGTGGCCGGTCAGCTCAGCCGCACTCATTTCCGGCTGCAGGTCATAGGTTGCGACCATCGGTGACTTGACCAGGGTGCGCTCCTCCCCCTCGAATGGCTCCTCCACACCGCCGTTGAAGAAGAAGGTGACATGCGCATATTTCTCGGTTTCGGCCAGGCGTAACTGGCGCAGTCCCTGTTTAGCGATGTACTCGCCAAACACGTTATGTAACCGTTCAGCCGGATAGGCAACGTTAATATCGAAATCCGACTTGTATTCAGTCAGGCTGACGAATGCCGCGAGTTTCGGACGGGACTTGAGCGTAAAGCCGTCGAAGTCGTCTTCAATATAGGGGCGGGTAATCTGGCGCGCCCGGTCAGACCGGTAGTTCATGAAGATAATGACGTCACCGTCCTCGACCTTCACCGCTTGTCCGCCCGGCGGGACGATGGTCGTGGGTTTGACGAACTCGTCACTCTCGCCACGCGCATAGGCGGCATCGAGTGCCTCGCCCGCGGTGGCCGCGTTAAATTCAGCTTCGCCACAGGTGATCAGTTCATAGGCGGACTGGATGCGCTCCCAGTGCTGGTCGCGATCCATTGCATAGTAACGCCCGATGACGGAGGCGAAACGGCCGCCGTTGAGCTTTTTGAAAACAGCTTCCATGGCCTCGATCGACGAGGCCGCACTGCGTGGTGGCGTATCACGGCCATCGAGAAAGGCATGCAGGTAAACCCGGTCGGCGCCGCGCTCGACCGCGAGTTCAACCATGGCATGGATATGTTCCTCATGACTATGCACGCCACCGGGCGATAGCAGCCCGAGGATGTGCACCGCCTTGCCATTGTCCTTCGCCAGATCGACGGCATCGGTCAGGGTGAGGTTGGTGAAGAAGGATCCGGTCTTGATAGCGCGGCTGACGCGGGTAAATTCCTGGTAAACCACGCGGCCGGCCCCGAGATTGAGGTGGCCGACCTCTGAATTGCCCATCTGGTCAGCCGGCAAACCGACGGCGGCGCCAGAGGTCTTGATCAGGGTATGGGGGTAGCTTGACCACAACCGGTCCCAGACCGGCTTTCTGGCGGCGGCAATCGCATTACTCTCCAGCTTCTCGCTATATCCCCAGCCATCGAGAATAAGCAAAACCATCGGTTTTGCTGCCTTGCGCGCGTTCGCTTTGTCGGAGTCTCCCGTCATTTTAGATAGATTCTAAATCTGTTTAAATGTTCCCGTCAACGCCCGGCACATCCGTCAAAAGCATTGCTATCGGGGCGATTCAGGCGCCGCGACCATAACATAGCCGTGTCCGTGCCGGTTTATTATTGTATAGTGTATTAGTAATGAATGCAGTAACCTATGCGCGATACCCATCCAGTGAGGCAGATATTCATGATAGCCGCTGCAGAAACGCTGATTACCCGTGAGGAAGACATCGACCGTGCATCCCGCTCGCTCAAGGCCATGTCACATCCGCTGCGCCTGAAAATATTGTGCACCCTGGGTGACCAGGAAATCAGCGTGCAGGACATTGTGGAACAGGTCGGCACCTCGCAGAGCAAGATCTCGCAGCACCTCGCCATTCTACGTGACAAGGGCATCCTCGCCTCGCGCAAGGACGCCAACCGTGTTTACTATCGGGTGGGAGATACACGCACACTGCGCCTGATTGGTATGATGCGCGAGGTTTTCTGTACCAGCCCCTGACTTACAACACGAAGCGGGCCGGACATCTTCCACCATCGGTCTGAACACATAAATACATGGACATCAGTCAGTTTACTGAATTCGTCGGCAATCACCCGTGGCTGTTCATCGCGCTGCTCACCACCATTGCCTTGCTGGTTGGCGGTGAATTGCGACAGCGCCTCAGCGGCGTTGCCGAAGTCGGGCCGGTCGAGGCGACGCGCCTGCTGAACCGCGAGGACGCGCTGATGATCGATATGCGCGACGACAAGGACTATCGTAACGGCCATATCGTCAATGCCTTGCACGCACCGGACGTTAAAACCGTCAAGCTGGAAAGTTATCGCGACCGGCCATTGATCGTCTATTGCCGCAGTGGCAATCGCTCAGTCGGCTATTGCAACCAGCTGCGCAAACAGGGCTTTGAAACCGTCTACAACCTCAAGGGTGGTGTTACCGCGTGGGAACGCGCCGAACTGCCGCTGACGAAGGCCGGATAATTACCAGCACATAGAAA
>JAOULY010000032.1 GCA_029881775.1 Gammaproteobacteria bacterium | reverse complement strand
CAGTTGCAATACTTCGCCCTCGGCAATGGTATTGGTGGTGTGTGACATGATTTCCATAATGCGCATGTCATTGGCATTCACCATCATTTCAAAGGCGCGCGAGTAGAGAAAATCACCGACCAGGACACTGGCTTCATTGCCCCAGACCGCGTTGGCGGTCATGTTGCCCCGACGCAGCTGTGAGCCGTCGACGACATCATCATGCAGCAGGGTGGCCGTATGGATAAATTCGATCACTGCCGCCAGGTTGATGTGCTGGTCGCCGCTGTAGCGGCAGGCATTGGCCGACAGCAGGACCAGCATGGGTCGCAGGCGCTTGCCGCCGCTATTGATAATGTAGTGCGAAAGCTGGTTAATCAGGGCGACATCGCTGTACAGGCTGCTGCGAATCAGGCTATTGACAGCCTCCAGATCAGCCTGAAGCAGCTCCCTGATCGCGTCTATTTTATTAACTTCTTGATTTTTAACTATTTTAAGCATATTTTGATTTTCTTGCGAGGGGATGTCCTGCGCCAATAATGCGTTCCATGTCAGACAGACAAGTTTAACGGTCTTAAACGCACGGCGCCACAAGGGAAATTGTTCGCGGATCCCGGCCCGGTCTGTGGCTGGCCGATTGACCTGCACGGATGCAATCATTATGATTAGCGGCCTTTTTCGACAATGATGTCGATTTACGCGGAGTTTCTGAGTATGTATGCGGTAATCAAGACGGGCGGTAAACAGTATCGTGTCTCCCAGGGTGATACCCTGCGTATCGAGACAATTGATGCCAATGCAGGCGACGCTGTCGAGTTCGACCAGGTACTGATGGTCGGTGAAGGCGAGCAGGTGAAGATCGGCACTCCGCTGGTCGATGGCGGCAAGGTGACGGCAACGGTCAAGGCGCACGGTCGCGGCGACAAGGTGCATATCATCAAGTTCCGTCGGCGCAAGCATCACATGAAGCGCATGGGTCACCGCCAGAACTACACAGAAGTCGAAATTACCGGTATCACCGGCTAGCGCCCGGTAGTAAGAGGACACCTCAATGGCACATAAGAAAGCAGGCGGCAGTACCCGTAACGGCCGCGATTCAGAATCCAAACGCCTTGGCGTCAAACGCTACGGTGGCGAAACAGTACTTGCCGGCAATATCCTGGTCAGGCAGCGCGGTACTCATTTTCACCCCGGCGTCAATGTTGGCTGCGGGCGGGACCACACGCTGTTTGCAAAAGCGGACGGTGTTGTCCGGTTTATCCAGCGTGGCTCGAAGAAACGCAAATTCGTGGATATCGTCTCTGCCTGAGGCGTAGCCGCATGATCATGCAAAGCCCCGCCATCGGCGGGGCTTTTTTGCTTATGGCGTAATGAACCCGGAACGGCCAGATGAAATTTATTGACGAGGCACTGATAGAGGTCCGCGCCGGCGACGGCGGGAACGGTTGTGTCAGTTTCCGGCGCGAGAAATACATCGCCATGGGCGGGCCCGACGGCGGTGACGGTGGTGATGGCGGTAGTGTATTTCTCGAGGCCGACAGCAGTATCAACACGCTGGTCGATTTCAGGCATACGCGCAAATTCGTCGCGCCGCGTGGCAGGGCCGGTATGGGGCGTAACAAGACCGGTCAATCCGGCGAAGACCTGATCGTAAAGGTGCCGGTAGGCACGGTTGTACATGAAGACGAGACCGATGAGTTGCTTGGCGACCTGGTGCGGGATGGCCAGCGGATGCTGGTGGCGCGGGGTGGTTTTCACGGTCTCGGTAATGCGCGTTTCAAGAGTTCCACCAACCGCGCGCCGCGCCAGTCCAAGCCCGGTACTCCGGGCGAGAAACGCCGGCTGCGGCTGGAATTGAAACTGCTGGCCGATGTCGGTCTGCTGGGTAAGCCCAATGCCGGCAAGTCGACCCTCATCAGCAAGGTGTCGTCCGCGCGACCGAAGGTGGCTGATTACCCGTTTACCACCCTGCACCCGAATCTCGGCGTGGTGGCAGCAAACGGGCACCGCAGTTTTGTCATGGCAGATGTGCCCGGCCTGATCGAGGGGGCGGCGGAAGGCGCCGGCCTCGGTATACAGTTTCTCAAGCACCTGTCACGCACGCGACTGCTGCTGCATCTCGTTGACATGGGGCCGCTTGGCGATTCGCCGGAGGATGTGGCAACCATCGTGGCGGAACTGCGGGCATTCAGTGATGAGCTGGCATCACGTGAGCGCTGGCTGGTGCTGAACAAGATGGACCTGGTGCCGCCGGAGGAACGCGCGGCACGGCGGGCGGCAATTATCAACAAGCTGGACTGGCAGGGGCCGGTGTTCGAGATATCAGCGCTTGCAGGCGAGGGTACCGATGCACTGGTACAGGCCGTGATGCAACACGTGGAGAAGACACGCGCTGCCGATGCGGACGGTGATGACAGTGTGCCGGAACCACCCGCCTGATCGAGGCTGCATGCTTGCACGGTTACGATAAAGGCTACATTATCTTGACTGTTTTCCCGTGCCGGTGGCTTTCAAACCAGGCAAAACAAACATTCCCTCTCACTCCGGGAGAGGGCCAGGGAGAGGGGATGCAGTATCAGCCAGTCACTGTCTGATTTCCTCTCCCCAACACTCCCCCTGGGTGGGAGAGAGTAAAAGAGATTGCAGTGATGCAAAGTAAAATCAAATGCAGCGAGTGTCACCGCTGGGTCATCAAGATCGGCAGTTCCCTGTTGACCAATGACGGGCAGGGACTCGCCATTGACGCAATCGACAGCTGGGTCGAACAGATGGCTGCCCTGCGCGCCGCGGGTCACGAAGTGCTACTGGTTTCATCCGGTGCCGTTGCCGAAGGTATGACACGGCTTGGCTGGACCCGCCGCCCGCATGCACTGCACGATCTGCAGGCCGCCGCTGCCGTTGGCCAGATGGGACTGATCCAGGCGTACGAATCACGCTTCAAGACTTACGGTCTGCACACCGCGCAGGTGTTGCTGACGCATGATGATCTCGCAAACCGCCAGCGCTACCTGAATGCGCGCAGTACCTTGCGGACCCTGCTGGCTCTCGGCGTGATCCCGGTGGTCAATGAAAACGACACGGTGACCACGGAAGAAATCCGCTTTGGCGACAACGATACTCTCGCGGCACTCGTTGCCAACCTGGTCGAGGCGGACCTGCTGATTTTCCTGACCGACCAGCAGGGCATGTTCGACAGTGATCCCCGCAGCAACCCGGCCGCCGGGCTGATCAGCGAGGCGCAGGCCGATGACCTGACGCTGGAGACCATGGCCGCGGCCACCGGGGGTGCGCTCGGACGTGGTGGCATGCTGACAAAAGTGCGCGCGGCGCGGCGCGCGGCACGTTCCGGTGCGCTGACCATGATCGTGCCGGGCAGGGATGACAATGTCCTGCAACGCATTGCCGCTGATGACACGCTGGGTACACGCCTGTACCCGACGAGGGAGCCGCTGGCTGCACGCAAACAATGGCTGGCAGGCCAACTGCAGGTGCGCGGACGCCTGCAGCTGGATGAAGGTGCCAGTCGCGTATTGCACACGTCCGGCAGAAGCCTGTTGCCGGTCGGCGTGGTGGCCGTCGAGGGTCATTTTGATCGCGGCGACCTGGTCGCCTGTATCGATCCGGATGGCAGGGAGATTGCGCGTGGGCTGGTGAATTACAATACAACGGATGCGGCCCGTATCGCCGGCCAGGCCAGCAACCGGATCGAGGAACTGCTTGGTTATATCGACGAGCCCGAGCTGATTCACCGTGATAACCTGGTGCTCACGCAGTCGTGACAGACGAAAAAAAGCCGGTCAGATGACCGGCTTTTTTATTGAATTCAACGGGTGTTTACAGCGCGCGGATGTGCTGGTTCAGGCGACGTTTGTGCCGGGCTGCCTTGTTGGCATGAATCAGGCCCTTGCCGGCGGCGCTGTCGATAACCGGCACGGCTACCTTGAAGGCGGCGCTGGCTGCGTCCTTGTCACCGCTCTCGATCGCGTTGATGACTTTCTTGATGTACGTACGCATGTTTGAACGCTGGCTGGCGTTTAGCTGACGACTATTTTCTGCCTGACGTGCGCGCTTGATGGCCTGTGCTGAGTTTGCCAAGGAACTGCTCCTGGATCCGGTAACTGAAAGACGGCGTACTATGCGGATTTCACGGGTATTTGTCAATGTTCGCGCCAGACAGGAGGGTGCCGGCCGCCGGCCTGCACGCATTTGCCCGGCTGCTGTCCGCGGCGCGCGGGCCGGGACAGATTGTGGGTGGTAAGTGATTGTTTCTCAAGTATACTTCACGCACATTTATTGTGCGCGTCAGCGTCACGCCGCGAGAGCCGGACAGGCATCAACCTGAATGATTCGTAAATTACTGAAAAGTACAGCAATTGTAAGCAGTATGACGCTGGTGTCGCGGCTGCTGGGACTGGTGCGCGACATCGTGCTGGCACGCCTGTTCGGCGCCGATGCCGGCATGGATGCCTTTTTCGTCGCCTTCAAGATTCCGAATTTCATGCGCCGCCTGTTTGCCGAGGGCGCGTTCTCGCAGGCCTTCGTGCCGGTCATCGCCGAGTACCGTGAGCAGCGTACCCACGAGGAAGTCCGCGCGCTGGCCGGTCGGGTGGCCGGTACCCTGCTCGGTATCCTGACGGTTATTACGATCATCTGCGTGTTGGCCAGTCCGGTCGTAATCACGATTTTCGCGCCCGGCTTCCTGCTGGCGCACGGTGAAGAGCAGTTCGTGCTGGCCGCCGACCTGCTGCGTTTCACGTTCCCCTACCTGTTGTTCGTGTCGCTGGTGGCGTTTGCCGCCGGCATCCTGAATACCTATGGCCGTTTTGCCGCCGCATCGTTTGTGCCGGTGTGGCTGAACGTGGTACTGATCGGCGCCGCAATCCTGGTTGCACCGACGCTGGACCAGCCGGAAATGGCACTGGCGGGTGGCGTGTTTGTCGCCGGTGTGTTGCAGGTGCTGTTCCTGCTGCCGTCGCTGAAGCGCATCGGCCTGCTCACGCGGCCGCGGTGGGGCGCTCGTGATGCCGGCGTGCGTCGTATCATGAAGCTGATGTTGCCCGGAATACTCGGCTCGTCGGTTGCGCAGATAAACCTGCTGTTCGATACACTGATCGCGTCATTCCTGGTGGTTGGCAGCGTCAGCTGGTTGTATTACGCCGATCGCCTGGTGGAATTCCCACTTGGCGTGTTTGTCATTGCCCTGTCGACGGTTATCCTGCCCAGCCTGTCACGCAGTCATGCGAACGGATCAGAAGATGAGTTCTCGCACACCCTCGACTGGTCCCTGCGGCTGGTGCTGCTGATCGGGATCCCTTCCGCGGTTGGCCTGTTCATGTTGTCGAAACCGATGCTGGCGACGCTGTTCAACTATGGCGATTTTGTTGCACACGATGTATCCATGGCCGGGCTCAGCCTGATGGCCTACGCCTTCGGTCTGCCGGCCTTTATGTTTGTGAAAGTGCTGGCGCCGGCCTTTTATTCACGCAAGGACCCGCGCACGCCGGTACGCATCGCCATTATCGCGCTGATCACGAACATGGTCCTGAACATCGCTTTCGTCGTACCCATGGTGAAGTTGGGCGTCGAGGGCCCGCATGCCGGCCTGGCGCTGGCAACCTCGCTGGCGGCATGGGTGAACGCCGGCTTGCTGTACCGCGCCCTGGTGCGCAGGAACATTTACCGGCCGGCGCAGGGCTGGCTGCGGCTGCTGGCGCAGGCCGCACTGGCCGGTATCGTGCTGGCGGTCTTGCTGGCGCTGGCCGTGCCCGCGCTCACTGACTGGCTTACATGGAGTGCGGGCCAGCGCATCGCGCAGTTGCTGCTGTGGGTGCTGGCCGGGGTTGCCGCGTATTTTATCGTGCTGCGCCTGAGTGGCTTGCGCCTTGTTGCTGTGTGGCGCCAGGGGCGACTCTGACATGGAATTGATACGGGGTCTCTATAACCTGAAGCCACATCACCGTCACTGTGCCGCGACCATTGGCAGTTTCGACGGCGTGCACGGCGGTCACCAGGCAGTGATACGCGCGCTGCAACAGGCTGCTGCACAGCAGGGCTTGCCGGTCACGCTGGTGACGTTTGAGCCGCTGCCGCGTGAATATTTTTGCCCGGATGAGGCGCCGCCACGACTGACACGCTTGCGGGAAAAGATACTGGCCCTGTCGAACTGCGGTGTGGAACGGGTACTGTGTCTGCAGTTCGATGCGCGACTGGCCGAATTACCGGCCGCTGACTTTATTCGCCAGGTGCTGGTTGAAGGCCTTGATGTCAGGTACCTGCTGGTCGGCGATGATTTCAGGTTCGGCAAGGAGCGTGCGGGTAACTTCCAGTTACTGCAGCAGACTGGCCGGCAGCACGGGTTTACCGTCGCGGCGATGGATACTGTCGACATCGGCGGCGAGCGGGTCAGCAGTACCCGGATCAGGACGCTGTTGACGAACGGTGAACTGGCGCATGCGGCACAGCTGCTGGGGCGGCCGTATACCCTGAGTGGACGGGTTGCGCACGGCGACAAGCGTGGCCGTACCATCGGTTTCCCGACGGCCAATATCAAACTGTTTCGCCGCTGTGCACCGCTGACCGGTGTCTATGCCGTGGAGATGTGCTGGGATGCCACCGGTATGCATCGTGGCGTGGCCAATATCGGCAGCCGGCCGACGGTGAACGGAACCCGGCTGCAGCTTGAGGTCCACCTGTTCGATTTTGACGAAGATATTTACGGCCGCCACGTGGAAGTCGAATTTATCCGGAAATTGCGCGATGAGCAGCGCTTTGACTCATTCGATGCGCTGCAGGCACAGATACGCCTCGATGCCCGGCAGGCGCGCGCTGTATTCGCGGCGGCCATGGAATAAACGCGGCCCCGGACTTCGTTGTATGGGCCCATAACCAAAGAATAGTGGGATTCAGCAACCGATTGCGTTATAAATTGACGCCTTCCGCGCCCCCGAAACAGACCAGATGACTGACTATAAAGACACGCTAAACCTGCCGAAGACGGCTTTCCCGATGAAGGGCAACCTGCCGAACCGTGAGCCGGCGATGCTTGAACGCTGGCTGGAAACGGGCCTGTATGCACGTATGCGTGCGGCCGGTTCCGGGCGGCCGCTGTTCACCCTGCATGACGGTCCGCCGTATGCCAATGGCGACATCCATATCGGGCATGCGGTCAACAAGGTCCTCAAGGACATCATCGTCAAGAGCAAGACGCTGTCGGGTTTTGATGCGCCCTACGTGCCCGGCTGGGACTGTCATGGTCTGCCGATCGAGTTGAATGTCGAAAAGAAAGTCGGCAAGGCCGGCGTCAAGGTTGATGCGCCGGCATTCAGAAAGGCGTGCCGTGACTATGCCGGCAAGCAGGTCGATGGGCAGCGCAAGGACTTTATCCGCCTCGGCGTGTTCGGTGACTGGGACAATCCTTACCTCACCATGGACTACCGCTTCGAGGCCGACATTATTCGTTCGCTTGGCCGGATTATCGATAACGGGCATCTGCACAAGGGCTTCAAGCCGGTGCACTGGTGTACCGACTGCCAGTCCGCACTGGCCGAGGCCGAGGTCGAGTACGAAGAAAAGAACTCGCCGGCGATTGATGTGCGTTTTCGTGTACTGAACGAGGAAGGCCTGCTGTCATGTTGCCATCATGTCGATGGTCACGACGGCAGTGGCCCGGTGTCGGTCGTTATCTGGACCACGACACCCTGGACCCTGCCGGCCAACCTGGCCGTGTCGCTGCATCCGGAACTGGACTATGCCGTGGTGCAATGCGATGTCGGGCATGGTGCCGAACGGCTGGTGGTTGCCGAGGCGCTGCTCAAGGATGTCATGTTGCGCTACGGCGCCGAGCGCTACCAGGTGGTCGCCTACTGCAAGGGCAGTGACCTGGAAGGTATCAGTCTCGGGCATCCGTTCTATGACCGTGAAGTGCCGATCATCCTCGGCGATCACGTCACCACCGAGGCCGGTACCGGTGCCGTGCATACCGCACCGGGACATGGACAGGACGATTACGTAGTCGGCAGTCGTTACGGGCTGGATGTCTACAACCCGGTCGGCAGCAACGGTTGTTTCCTGCCGGATACGGAACTGTTTGCCGGCGAGCACGTGTTTGCCGCCAATGACCATGTCATCGAAATACTGAAAGGCAAGGGCGCACTGGTGCGTGAGGAAATGCTGCGGCACAGTTATCCACACTGCTGGCGACACAAGACGCCGATTATTTTCCGTGCAACACCGCAATGGTTCATCAGCATGAAGCAGAACGGGCTGCGTGATGCCGCGGTAGCGGCAATTCGCGATGTCGAGTGGATGCCGGACTGGGGCGAGGCGCGCATCAAAGGCATGGTCGAGAATCGTCCCGACTGGTGCGTGTCGCGACAGCGCACCTGGGGTGTGCCGATTGCATTGTTTATCCACAAGGAGACGGGCGCGTTGCATCCGGAAACCGCGCGCCTGATCGAGGAAGTCGCCAGGCGTGTCGAGGCCGGTGGTATCGATGCCTGGTTCGGTCTCGATCCGGCCGAACTGCTCGGTGACGCGGCCGCTGACTACGACAAGGTGACGGATACGCTGGATGTCTGGTTCGATTCCGGTGTGACGCATGCCGCGGTGCTGGAGCGCCGCGATGAGCTCGGCCTGCCCGCGGATCTTTACCTCGAGGGTTCGGACCAGCATCGCGGCTGGTTCCAGTCCTCGCTGTTGAGCGCCATCGCCATCCGCGGTGAAGCGCCTTACAGGAGTGTGCTGACACACGGGTTCACCGTCGATGCGAAGGGACAGAAAATGTCCAAGTCGCGCGGTAACGTGGTCGCGCCGCAGAAGATTATGAATACGCTGGGGGCAGACATCCTCAGGCTGTGGGTGGCGGCGACCGATTACCGCGGTGAAATGAATGTGTCTGACGAAATCCTCAAGCGCACCGCAGACGCCTACCGGCGCTTGCGCAATACGTCGCGTTTCCTGCTGGCTAACCTGCACGGCTTCGACCCGGCAACCGACAAGCTGGACCCGGAGAATATGCTGTGCCTGGATCGCTGGACGGTCGAGCGCACACGGCAACTGCAGGCAGAGGTGCAGGCCGCCTACGACAGTTACGAGTTCCACCGTATCTACCAGCTGGTGCATAACTTCTGCGCCGTGGACATGGGCAGTTTCTACCTGGATATCATCAAGGACCGGCAGTACACCACGCAGGCAGACAGCGTGCCGCGCCGTTCAGCGCAGACGGCCATGTACCATGTGGTCGAATCACTGGTGCGCTGGCTGGCACCGATACTCAGTTTCACCGCCGAGGAAATCTGGCAGGCGATGCCGGGCGAGCGCAGTGACTCGGTGTTCCTGGAAACCTGGTATGAGTTGCCGCCGGCGTTTTTCAGCGAAAGCGAGATCCTGCAGCGCATGGGCGCCAATTTCTGGGACCATATCATTGCGGTGCGTGAAGCCGTCAGCAAACAGCTGGAGAAACTCAGGGTAGCGGGCGATATCGGCTCGCCGCTGGATGCGGAAGTCGACCTGTATGCCGATGAGGAGACGCAGGTCCTGCTGAATGCGCTGGAAGATGAATTGCGTTTTGTGCTGATTACATCCTATGTGCGTATACACGATATAAAGGATTGCCCGGATGACGCGGCCGCCGCCGGCCTGGCGGATATGAATATCAGTATCCGGGTGTCACCATCCGCGCATGCCAAGTGCATCCGTTGCTGGCACCACCGTGAAGATGTTGGTTCCGTTGCCGGGCATCCGGAAATTTGCGGCCGCTGCGTCGAGAATGTCGATGGTGCAGGCGAAACACGTCGCTATGCCTGAACATACTTCACCGGGGTGGCAGTCGTGAAGTGGTTGTGGGTGACCGCGGTCGTGCTGGTGCTGGACCAGGCTACCAAGTTGCTGGCAGACAGTCTGCTGGTCATGCATCAGCCGATCGACATCGTGCCGATGTTCGCGTTGACGCTTGCCTACAATCCCGGCGCCGCGTTCAGTTTTCTCAGTGATGCATCCGGTTGGCAGCGCTGGTTCTTTGTCGTGTTAACGCTGGGTGTCAGTGTCGTTCTGTTTGCCTGGTTGCGGCGCCTTGGTCCCGGTGAAAATCGTACTGCGCTGGCACTGGCGCTGATTCTGGGTGGGGCAATCGGCAACCTGGTCGACCGCCTGGCATACGGCCACGTCATCGACTTCCTCGATGTCTATTACGGTGACTGGCACTGGCCAACGTTCAATATCGCCGACTCGGCCATAACGGTTGGCGCGTGCCTGCTGATACTTGACGCCTTTCTCGGCCAGAGAAAGGCGGCCAGCGGCTGATCCGGCATGTCTGATGCCGGGATAAAATTTCCCGTCACGGAACGCGCTACCGTGACGCTGCACCTGTCGCTGGCACTGCAAGACGGTACGGTAGCGGAAAGTACGTTCGATGGAGAACCACTGGTGTTTACCATGGGCGACGGCGTTCTCGATCACGGTCTCGAGCTGGCGCTGTACGGCCTTGTGCGTGGCGATAAACAGCGGCTGACGCTGGACCCGGGGCAGGCTTTCGGGCAGTACGATCCGGACCGCGTACATACGCTGGCAAGAGATTCCTTCGCGGCAGACATGACACTGGAGCCGGGTGTGATTATCGGCTTCGAGACAGAGACCGGTGAAGAGCTGGCCGGCGCAATCCTCGAACTTGATGAGCAGACCGTGAAAGTGGATTTCAATCACCCGCTGGCCGGACGAACGATAATCTATGACGTCGAAATTCTTGATGTAGTGCCGGCCGAAACAGATGAATGAAACAACCGTCTTGCGGGAGTGTTTTTCCAACCATTGCAGGAGCGCCTTGCAGGCGCGATGTGTTTTGCATTCTCAATCGCGCCTGCAAGGCGCTCCTACAGGTAAATTGAAGAATGAAAATCCTGCTGGCTAATCCACGTGGCTTCTGTGCCGGTGTCGATCGGGCGATCGAAATCGTCGAGCGTGCGCTGGAGCTGTTCGGCGCGCCGATTTACGTGCGCCATGAAGTTGTGCATAACCGTCACGTGGTCGAAGGCCTGCGCGCGCGTGGCACTGTCTTTGTCGACGAACTGGATGAAGTGCCGGATGGCGGTACGGTTATTTACAGTGCACACGGGGTTGCGCTCGCCGTGCATGCCGAGGGCCGGCGACGCGGCTTGCGGGTATTCGATGCGACCTGTCCGCTGGTTACCAAGGTGCACCTGGAAGTGAGCCGCCATGCCGAGGCTGGTCGTGAATGTATTCTTATCGGTCACAAGGGGCACCCGGAAGTCGAGGGGACCATGGGCCAGTACGACGCATCGAAGGGTGGCCGGATGTACCTGGTCGAAACGCCGGAGGATGTTGCGAGCATGGCGGTGAACAATCCGGATGATGTTGCATTCGTCACGCAAACAACATTGTCCGTGGATGATACGGAGCGCGTGATAGACGCGCTCAGGAAACGCTTTCCTTCTATCCATGGCCCGCGGCGGGACGATATTTGTTACGCCACGCAAAACCGGCAGGACGCGGTCAAGGAACTCGCAAGCCGCTGCGACGTGATCCTGGTGGTTGGTTCGCCGAACAGTTCGAACTCCAACCGCTTGCGCGAGCTGGCAGAGATCAGCGGCGTGCCGGCCTACCTCGTAGATGAGGCCAGCCAGGTCGATCGTCAGTGGCTGGCCGGAAAATCTACTATTGGTGTCACGGCGGGTGCGTCGGCGCCTGATGATATCGTGCGCGGTGTGGTCGACCTGTTGCGTGCCTGGGGTGCAGATACGGTGGACGAGTCCATGGGCAAGAAAGAGCCGGTGACGTTTTCACTGCCGGCCGAACTCAGACGCGGACAGCATTGAGCGGTTTGTGCTGAACCGCAGCCAGCCTGGTAATACCGGATAGCATGAGTAAAACAATCGATAGTGCCGACTGCATCGTCGTTGGCGGCGGGCTTA
>JAOULY010000327.1 GCA_029881775.1 Gammaproteobacteria bacterium | reverse complement strand
CCGGTGCTGGCCTGCAACCGCGTCGGTTTCGAACCGCAACAGCCGGGCGCATCCCGCGGCATCCGTTTCTGGGGCAATAGCTGCGTAATCGACGCACGGGGTACGATCCTGGCAAATGCCGGCGACGAACAAACGGTGGCACTGCTAGCTGACATTGATCTTGCCGAGACCGGTCAGTTACGTACCACCTGGCCATTTTTCCGCGACCGGCGCATTGACGCCTATGACGATTTACTCAAACGCTACCGGAATTGATACAAATCATACCGATGCATTTGCCAGTAATTAGACTGGCTGCCATGCTAACGGTTGGCCGCTCCGGTAAACCCAAGGATTAACCAAATGATACTCATACTGGCACCCGATACGGACAAGGACAGCACGGAATACCGGCAACTGCTGGAATTCCTGAACAACCTGGAAAATATCCAGCACCGGGTACATGACGAAAAAGGTACGCAGCAGGTCCTCACCGAGATCTACCTGGTTGGCGATACCGCCTCGCTGCAAACCGATGATATGGGCAGCCTGCCCTGCGTGGAACGCGTGGTGCGTATTTCGGAAGAATACCGTGTACTCGGGCGTCACCACGATGACCAGCGTCCGACCTATTTTGACTACAACGGCGTGCGCTTCGGCCAGGACACCCTGAATATCTTCGCCGGCCTGTGTGCGGTCGATACGCCGGAACACGTGGAAACCATGCTGAAAGCACTCGCCGAGCATGGCCAGGTGTGCACACGCATGGGCGCCTACAAACCACGCACCAATCCCTACTCGTTCCAGGGGCATGGCAAGAACTGTCTGCCGTGGGTGTTCGAACTGGCGGGCAAATACGGGATCAAGGTGATCGCCATGGAGGTCACGCACGATACCCATATACATGAAATTCAGCAGGCGCTGGATGATGCCGGCCACCCGACCGGCGTCATGTTGCAGGTAGGAACACGCAACACACAGAATTTTGAATTACTCAAGGCCATCGGCCGTGAAGCTGAATTCCCGGTACTGCTGAAACGCGGTTTCGGCATCACACTGGAGGAATCGCTGAATGCCGCGGAATACCTTGCCAGCGAGGGTAATCGCCGGGTGGTATTCGGCCTGCGCGGCATGAAAACCAACATGGGTGATCCGCACAGGAATTTCATCGATTTCGCCCACGTGCCTGTCGTTCACCGGCTGACCCGTATGCCGGTCTGTATAGATCCGTCACATTCGGTCGGTACACGCGATGCAACACATGACGGCATCATGGATATTTTCCACGTCACCGCACAGGGTGTTATAGCGGGCGCCAACATGGTGCTGGTGGATTTTCACCCCAACCCGGGCAAGGCCCTGGTCGACGGTCCGCAGGCGCTGCGCATGAACGAACTGGGCTATTTCCTCGAGGATATCCGCATCGCCAGGCAGGCCTATGAACAGCGACAGACCCTGGCCGCGTCTCATGCAGCCGCAAATAAATAATTTTCCTGAATTCACAATAAGCGCAGGTGACTGCATACGCGCCGGGCATTTACCCGGAAAGTCCCGTATAGACTGTCAAGCCAGCGACAGGAGGACAAAAACCATGAAACTACTGCTTACATTGTTCACGCTGCTGGCAGGCCTGGTATCCCAGCCCCTCTATTCCGGCATCCAGCCGCTTGCTGCTGACACGGTCATGGCAGAGGAATCCGCTGGTGATATAGGAAAACCACCGACAGAAGAAGAACCGGATTGCGAATAAGCCCTGTTCACAGGGCCGTATCACAGCTGCAATGATCAATGAAAGAAAAACCATTAAAGGAGCTTTACAAATGAAAGCGATCAAGACCCTGCTTGCCACCTCTGTCGTTTCTGTCGCCCTGCTGTCGGCGACTGCCGGGCAGGCCGGGGAGGCACTCGCTGTAAATATCGTCAAGGGCACGGGTTCGGTTGAAGTTATGCACAATGGCAAGAAGACCATAATCATGCGTAACCAGGACCAGAAGAACACCGTTAATCCTGCATTTGCCAAGACTTCCCGCAAATGCCCGCCGTTCTGCATACAGCCGTCCACGCTGGCGCCGGGTGTCGAGACCATCGGTGAAATAGAAATAATCGATTACCTGGTCAGGATGAGTGGCGGTGACAGTTCCATCCTGGTGATCGATTCCCGTACACCCGACTGGGTCGCCAAGGGCACCATTCCAGGTGCAGTAAACATACCATGGACCACCCTCAACCCGGCCAAGGGTGCCGACCCGATTTCCATCGCCGAGATCATGACCGACAGGTTCGGCGTCAAGGACCTTGAAGGCCTGTGGGACTACTCCGATGCAAAAACCCTGGTCATGTTCTGCAACGGTATGTGGTGCGGCCAGTCACCGAACAACATCAATAACCTGCTCAAGTTCGGTTACCCGGCCCACAAGATCAAGTGGTACCGTGGTGGCATGCAGGACTGGGAGATTCTCGGCCTGAGTACGGTCAGGTAATCCTGCAGGTTTCCGCGATCAAAAAGGGGCGGCCAGTGGCCGCCCCTTTTTTTATGGCTGCAAGCATGCACGGATAACCATGAATATGTGCGTTGAACTATAATTCAACATACCCATACTGACTGGTATACGAAAATGAAAGTCATTGCCCTGTTACTTGTCCTGGCATACGCCGGTATTGCTTCTTCCAGCGAAGTGTCAAAAGAAGTACAAACGCCATATACAGAACAAAAGGTCGTTTTTGATTTCTACCTGGATCACCCTGAAAAGATCAATTCAGCGCTGTTCTGGATCCGCTCGCTGATCAACCCGCTCATGGATGAACCCTATGGCCTGGCGCCCGAATTTCTCGACATCAAGGTCGTGCTGCATGGTACTGAAATCGTGACGGTTGCCCGCAAGAACTACGGGAAATACCGTGACGCGGTTGAAAGAATGCGTTACTACGCCAGCCTCGGCGTCGAGTTCAAGGTTTGCGGTCTTGCTGCCAGCGATTACGACTATGCAACGGATGCTTTCCATGAATTTGTCGACGTCGTGCCATCAGCCATCACCGAGCTGGCACACTGGCAACTGCAGGGCTACGCACTGATCACGCCAACGGTCGTCGAGAAACGTTTATCGATTGAGGAAATCCGCTGACCTGACAGGCTGGCGCGCTCAGGGCCTGACGGCTGACTTGTCGGCCTTCATCAGCAAGGG
>JAOULY010000326.1 GCA_029881775.1 Gammaproteobacteria bacterium | reverse complement strand
AGTGGCGCACCAGCAGGTCACCGGGAATCGTGTACAGGTGCCCGCGATCCACGGCACGCAGCCCCGGCCAGCGTTGCCAGGTTTTAAAAATATCCGACTCATTGCCGCCGTCGGCCGCCGCGATAATCACCGCCGGATCACGTTCAAGCACCGCCTCTATCCCGACCTGTGGCGCCAGCAGACCCAGCCCGGCAAACACATTAACTCCACCGCATAACTGTATGACATCACTGATGATGTGGGTGTCATTCACCGTCATCAACGGCTGATCCCATAGCTGGTAAAACACCCGGACGGGCCGCTTGCCGGTATTGCCTGACCGCAGTGCTGCAAGCTGTTCGTTATAGGCTGTGGCCGCAAGGCGGGCGGGCTCGCCGGTCGCCGCCAGCCGCCCCAGCTTCAGCAGCGAGGTACCGACATCCTCCAGCGTGCGCGGCTCTGACAGGAAAACCGGCAGACCCAGCGCACGCAGTCGCGCCACCTGGTCCGCCGGGTTGCCGCTTTCCCAGGCAACCACCAGGTCGGGCTGCAGCGCGACGATGCGTTCCAGGTCGAGCGCTACCCCGCTGCCGATCCGCGGGATGTTTCGCGCGGCCGGTGGATAGTCGCTGAAGCCGGAGGCACCGACGATATACTCGCCCGCCCCGGCCGCGAACAGCAGCTCCGTAATATAGGGCGCCAGGCTGACAATACGGCGCGCCGGCGCCGCCAGCACCACCGCCCTGCCCGCATCATCCATGACCCGCAACTCTGCCGGGGCGGGATTCGGCAGCAGTCCGAATACCAGTAACAGCCACAGCAAGCGGATATGTTTCTTTTCAGGTTTCAATGACATCAGCGAGTATCTGATAATTGTTGTCATGGTGAGCGCGGCACCCGTTGCGCAACTTTTGCCCCCTCCCCCTCAGGGGGAGGGCTGGGGAGAGGGGATGCATTTTTTACATTCGTGCCTGGTCCACGAATCAAACGTGCCCATTCGTATTCATCCATCACCCGGTCGCACGATCAATTCGTGCTTGACGGTATCACACTGCGCAACACCACTTTTCAATACAGTATAATCTGCCACCACCTCCACGACAGCGGTAAAACAGAACAATGAAATCACCCGTGATAGTCATCGGCATCGGCGAAATGGGCAGTGTCTTTGCGCGCGGCTTCCTGCGGGCCGGCCACCCGGTCTACCCGGTCACCCGCCGCTCCGACATGAATGCGCTGGCACAGCAACTGCCGGCACCGGAGCTGGTACTAATTGCCGTTGCAGAGAATGCGTTACATGGCATTCTTGAATCCCTGCCGACCGCCTGGCATGACCGCATTGCGCTGCTGCAGAATGAGCTGCTGCCGGCAGACTGGACGCAGCACGGCTTCAGCAGCCCGACCGTCATCTCCGTCTGGTTCGAAAAAAAGAAAGGGCAGGACGTCAAGGTACTGATCCCCTCCCCCGTGTTCGGCCCGCAGGCCGGCCTACTGGCCGACGCCCTCGGCACGCTGGATATCCCCACCCGCGTGCTGGGCAGCGACAATGAATTACTGTTCGAGCTGGTCGTCAAGAATGTGTATATCGTGACGACCAACTGCGCCGGCCTCGTTACCGGGGGCACCGTCAGCGAACTGTGGGCGCAACACCGTGAACTGGCCGAGTCGGTAGCCCGCGAGGTAGTGGAAATACAATCAGCATTAACCGGTAAGCCACTGAATGCTGATGACTTGATCAAGGCCATGCTGGTCGCGTTTGACGGTGATCCCGAGCATGGTTGCATGGGTCGCAGCGCGCCGGCGCGCCTGGCGCGCGCACTCTCGCAAGCCGATGCGGCCGGACTGGCGGTACCGGCACTGCGTGAGATCGCCGCCCGCCAGGCCTGAAACGGGCAGTCCCGCCTTCAGACTTCTCGCCGGCCAGCCGTCATCGGGGTGTGACCCGGCGCAAGGTGGCGGGCAGTGAGGGAGAACAGGATATAAAGATGTCTGCAACCGGCGTGTCATTACGGGGTTTCGTTCCCGGCTGCCTGCTGATGCTGTTACTGGCCGGCTGTGGCGGTAGCGGTGGTGGCAGTGGCCAGTCGACCGGACCGGGCGGATTCACGGCAAGCGGTACGCTGATGGCCGCGGCCGGCAGTGCCGCGGACAGCGATGTGAATGACCCCGCGGCGGCGTATGTCGACAACGACACCGTGATCAACGCCCAGGACATACCGAACCCCGTCACGCTGGGCGGTTACGCCAACCAGGTTGGCTACGGTGCAGTTGGCCGTTCATATGTCGTTGGCGATACCTCGGATGTGTACCGCGTATCGCTGGCGGCGAACCAGACAATCACGCTGAGCATAGCCGATAGCACTGCCGGCGACCTCGACCTGTTCCTGGGTGATGTCAACGGCTTCTTGCTGGACAGTTCTGAAGGCACCGGCGTGACCGAGACACTCACCATCGCCAATGCCGGCACCTACCTGGTCGAGGTCTTTGCATTCTCCGGTGCATCGAACTACACCCTCGTCATCGGGCAACAGATTACCGCGGCCGGCAAACCCGCGCTCAGCAGCATGGATAACTTCGTCACTGACGAGGTCGTGACGAAGTTTCGTGCCACACCGTCAACACGTCAGCTGAATTCAGCGTCACAACTGGCAAGCAGACACGGAATGACCGCGCGGGCCGGTGCCCCCGGTCGCGCCATGCTCCTCGGCATGAATCCGGGCGCAGCCAGGCTGGCAACGCCGGTTGAAAAACGGCCGGTGATGCTGGGCACCGACAAGGCGCTGGTGGCGAAATGGAAAACGCTACAGGCTGTCAAGCAACTGCGGCAACAGGCGGATGTCGAGTATGCCGAGCCCAACTATATTCGCCAGACGACGCTGGTACCGGGTGACCAGTTCTATCCCCTGCAGTGGCATTACCCCCTGATCAACCTGCCACAGGCCTGGGACATCACCACCGGCGACAACAATGTCACGGTCGCCGTTATCGACACCGGCGTACTCACGGCCCACCCGGACCTGCAGGGCCAGCTGGTCGCGGGCTATGACTTTGTCAGCAACCCGGCCAATGCCAATGACGGTAACGGTATCGATGCCGATCCGGACGATCCGGGCGATTCGAGTGCCGGCGGCAGTAGTTTCCATGGCACCCACGTGGCCGGTACCGTTGCGGCAGCTACCAACAATGCCAGCGGCGC
>JAOULY010000325.1 GCA_029881775.1 Gammaproteobacteria bacterium | reverse complement strand
CGTTTTGAATTTGCCCTGATCAGTGACAACGAAATCGAGCCCATTATGGAGATTGCCTCGGAGCGGCCGATGCTGAAGGGGCTGAACTTCCTTGACCTGTCAGAACACGGTGTATCTCTCAAGCCCGGCATCATCTACCAGTGGTCGGTGGCCCTGGTTGGCCAGCCCGAAAAGCGTTCCAGCGATATCGTCTCCAGCGGGACCATCGAGTTGGTTGAATTGAACGAGAGCCAGAGTGCAGCGCTTGCCGGAGCCGATGGTCTTGATACGGTCAGTATCTATGCACGCGAGGGATACTGGTACGACGCCTTCAGCGGCCTGTCCCGGTTAATTGAGGCCAGTCCTGACGATGCGGAACTGATCGAGACGCGTACCACCCTGCTGCGGCAGGTTGGTCTCAACGAGGTGGTGGACGCAGATAAATAACAGCTGCCCACCGGTGCTGCGACTGGTTACCGGCCAGATGAGTTATGCACTCTGTGTAGCGGTAACCCGGTCATCCCCAGGCCTGAAAAATGCGTAACACATCTTCTCGCCTGCAGCGCCTGATGCTGATCCAGCCAGGCGAGGCTGGCAAGGTCGGCTACTTCCTGGTGTTCTTCCTGCTGGTCAGTGCAGGAATGGCAATCGGTAACAGTACGGCCAATGCCCTGTTCCTCAAGCGCGTTGGAGTTGAGTACCTGCCCCTACTGTATATGGGGCAGAGCGTGCTGCTGGCGGTGGTCAGTCTTGGTTATGCCGCCATTGCCGACCGTGTCCCGGCTGAACGCTTCTTCCGCTACATGTTTTCCACCTTGCTGCTACTGGTTGCAGGTTGCTGGCTGCTGGTGTCCTATACCAGGTCCAGCCTGGTCTACCCGGCCTATTACCTGGTTTACGAGGTTGCCTCGGAGGTCCTGCTGGTGCATGCCGCCCTGTACCTGGGCCAGAACATGAATACCCTGCAGGTCAAGCGGCTTGCGCCGCTGATGTTTGCCGGTGCACAGGTGGGCACTATCACCGGTGGCTCGCTGCTGGCCCTCGTCGCGCCACTGGCCGGTGCCGGCAACCTGCTGCTCATTTGGTGCCTGTTGCTGTCGGCCGCAGTAGCGCTGCTGATTGTCTGGCATCGCAGGCATGGGCAGTCATCGCATTATCGGGCGCCACGTAAATCACGGGACCTGCTTGGTGGCAGTATCGAGCAGGTCCGCCAGGGTGTCCGCTTCACCCTGGACTCTTCGCTGTTGCGCGCGGCATCCATGGCAACCTTCTGCATGGTGATTGCTTTCTACATCATGACCTACAGTATCAACCGTATCTACAACCAGGCGTTTGCCGGTGAGGCGGAACTCGCCGGTTTTCTCGGTGCATTGACAGCGGTCACAGGCAGTATCGCATTACTGCTGCAGTTGTTCGTGACCAGCCGGGTAATACGGCGTTTTGGTGTCCGTCGTATCAATATGCTGTTTCCGGTCAGCACCACACTGGTACTGTCTGCACTCGCTATCAGTTTTACCCTGCCGGCGGCACTGCTGGGCAGCCTTAATCGTGACACGATCATGACGGCGTTTCGCAATCCGGTGAGGACGATGTTCTTCAACGTGCTGCCGGCCTATATGCAGGGAAGGGCACGTGCCCTGATCGTGGCCATCGTTCTGCCGCTGGCGCTGTTCATCTGTGGACTGCTGCTGTGGTTCATGCAGCACACTGAAGATCCTGTCATCTTCATAGCGCCGGGAATACTTGCAGGTTGTCTGTATATCTGGTTCAACCTGCGTATGAACCGCGCATATGTCACCGCCCTCACCAACAGTCTGCGGGAGCGGCTGTTCCTGCCCGATGAGAATATGTACCGGGAGCTGGGTGGCAGTGACGAGAGGGGTATGGAAGATATCGAACACGGTGTCCGCCATCCAGACCCGGCGATCGCGTTGAGTTATGCGCGCGCGCTGCTGGCCGCGTTTCCGGAGCAAGCCGCCGGTATCCTGGTCGCGCGTGCCGCAACGGCCGATCATGCGACCGCCGACCGTCTGCTGGCTCTTCTGGATAAAACTGATCTCTCGCCTTATGTGTCCCAGCTGCAGGCCCTGGCGTCATCAGGTGACGCGCATCTGCAGGCAACCGTGTTCAGGCTGCTGGCCGCTGCAGGCGGGCGAGAGCAGCGGTCCGGGGTCATGCGTCACCTGCAAGGTGACAATCCACGTCTGTGTGCCAACGCAATACACATCTGTCTGCAGGAAACGCCAGGCACGCTGCCAGCGGATGAGGTGATCAGCGCCTGGTCACGCCTGCTCGGCGGTAATATGCACTCATTACTGGCTGCGCTGGAGCTGGTGCCTGACCTGGCATGCCTGCCGTTAGCGGCCCGGGAGAAGCTGGAGTCGGCCTATATCCCGGTCATGGACCGCTTGTTCCGCGACGGACCCGACGGGGTGCGCATCCAGGCCCTGCGTTGCCTGTACACGTGGCCGTCTGCTGCCGGGCCCGTGATGATCAGTTGGTTCGAACAGTATCTGGACAGTGACAATCCCGAGGTGCGCGTGGCCGCAGCGCGCTGCCTGCAGCTGGCCGATGGCGACCATCGCGCGGCACTGCTGCAGCACGCACTCGCTGATGGTCACGCCAGGGTGCGCGCGGCTGCGCTCGATTGCCTGGTGCGGACTGACGCCGGTTTCCCCGGGATTGTGGCCGACTGGGTACTTGGCAACCAGGTCAGCCTGCGTGCCCAGGAGACATTGCTGGCTGCGCCTCAGGCAGCCACGCTTGATGAGCCTGTATTCAAGGAAATTGCCCTCATCAAGGCGCGCGAGGCCGAGCGTTTGCAGCAGGCCGTGCACTACCTGCAGACGGATGCACGCGACGATCAATCGGCATCGCGACGCCTCCTCGAACATGTCCTGAACGAGCGCTTTGAACAGACAGTGCAGCTGGCATTGCTGTCACTCAGGAGCCTGCACGAGCCTGGCCTGATCGAGGTCATCCGGGCCGGTTTTGCCAGTGGTGACGAGCGCTTTATCGCCAATGCCAGCGAGGCACTGTCCACTATCGCCGACCGGGAGGCCCCGGGCCTGATACACAAGTTGCTTATGAACCGTATTGAAGACTCCGCCAGACATGACGGCGGCATGTTTACTTCAATCCGCGAGCTGCTGGACTGGTGTGCCGGTTTGCAGGGGGAACTGCTGCAGACATGCGTTT
>JAOULY010000324.1 GCA_029881775.1 Gammaproteobacteria bacterium | reverse complement strand
TCGTGGTAGTGGTCGGCCTTGCCGGCCAGCCTGATATAGAGATGCGCCAGCGGGCGAGGTAACACGGACAACAGCGGCAGGTTGTAGTGTGGTTCGTTCCACATCAGCCGGTTACCGGCAGAGAAATAGCAGACACCATCTTTCTTCAGTACGCGATGAATTTCACTGAACATCCTGTACGGGTCCGGGACATGTTCGTACACGTGCGAGCAAACCACCACATCAAAGCTGTTATCACTGAATGGAAGTTGCAGTGCATCTGCGACCTGGAATTCCAGGTTGTCGCGGCTGAAGTTACTGGCTGCGTGCCGGATCGCCGGCTCGTCAATATCAACCCCCACGACCCGCTTGAAATGCTGTGACAGGAAGTTGTCGATAATGCCGGCCGAGCCACCGACATTAAGAAGTTCGTAGGTATCCAGAGGTTCAGGCAGGCAGTCCTCCAGCACGGCGACCATGGTGCGTGCCTTGCGTTCCCTGTTCTCGGTATCGAATACATACGGACTGTTCTCCGAAAAACCGTATTGATAGCCTCTGCTCAAATCTGCTTACCTTCGATGTTCATGGTTGGCTGCAGCGCATATCCTAGCACTATGTCAGTCTGAAGTTTGAATTGATTCTGCCTGTACAGCTGTTGTTTTAAAGTGCTGGTCAGGGTCGCCGGGTTAGTGTTTGCCTGCCCGATAATTCAACGCATGCCTGTTAGTCGCATCAGCCGGGCGCTAATGTAAGTCAGGACATAGCGTAGCAGGTTAAGGAATACGCCAACCGGGTAGAGACCGGGCAGCGGGTAGTGCAGCCTGGTCAGCGCGGTTATCTGCGCCAGGTTGCGGTGTGAGCGTTGGTTGCGCAGCGTGTCGATGAATTCCCTTATGCCTGAGTTGCCGATGTTATTAGCAAGCGTCGTTCGCGTATCGTCAATATCCACTACCGCGTCACTGGCAATGAACAGTCCAATACCTTTTTTCTTGCAGCGCAGGTAAAAGTCATGATCGGCACCGTAGTGCGGGAGTTCATCCTCGTTGAACAGTCCCGCATGCCTGAATACATCCGCCGGAATGGTTGCGCCACGACCGCCGATTATCAGGCCGGTTTTCATTAATTCCGGCCTGTCGGGGGTGTATCTGCCCGTGCCCGGGAATGTGAGCGTCGGGAAACCGAGCAGAAAGCAGCTGGTTACCCGGTGTGTCGAAATCCGCCCGGAGCTGGCGCTGCGTTGCAATGGTGCGACGATTGAATTGTTATTGATGCTTGCATGCCTGACCAGTGCTCCGAGTGTCTCCTTGCCGACATAGCAGTCGTTATTCAGCAGCATGACAAGGTCGGCGCCCTGTTCAAGAGCTGCACGTATGCCGAGATTGGTGGCGGCCGTCCACCACATGTCGCTGCTTCCCTCGATGCGGGTGACCTGCGGGAATTCGGATGAAAGACCCAGCCGGGTCTCATTCGAGGTGCCATGGTCGACAACTATTATGTTGCCGGGGACGTAGCTACTTTCAGCGAGGCGCTCGAGGCAGGTTCTGGTTTGCTCCCAGGCGTTGAAAACCGGGATAATAATGAAAAGCTTTTTTCCGCTCATCTGGCTATTATAAGTGCTGCAATAGACAGTAACAGTCTGTTCTTTACCTGGAGTTGCTGCCTCGATTACCGCTCACACATGAAAATCCTGTACCTGTCAAAACGCTTCTATACCAATAAAGACCTGCTGGCCGAACGCTATGGCCGGGTATTCGAATTCTCGCGTGGTCTGGCGGCGGCGGGGCACAGCGTTACGGGCTGTGCACTGGATTACCGGCGTAATGTGCCTGACAGGGAGCTGGCGGTGCAGGAGGTAGGTCTGCAGTGGCGTTCATACCCGCTGTTCCCCGGGCCGTTGCGGCAAATGCGGCGCTACCTGGACGATCTCCACTCGCTGATCAGGGCGCAGCAGCCGGATGTGCTGCTGTCTTCGTCAGATGTCTATCATGTCATCCTCGGTGACCGCCTGGCCCGCAAGCATTCGATTGCGCATTTCGTCGATCTGTATGACAACTACGAGAGTTTCGGTGCTTCACGGGTGCCGGGAATCACTGCCCGCTATCGGCAGGCATTGCGACGGGCGGCCGGTGTCAGTTGTGTAAGCAAGCGTCTCGGTGATTATCTGCTTGCAGAGGTCGGGCTGACAGGGCGTCCCGAAGTAATAATCAACGCGGTTGATCTCGAGCTTTTTCAGCCGATGGATATGACTGCCTGCCGGCAACAACTGGGGCTGCCGGTTGCCGGGCGTGTTATTGGTCTGGGTGGGGCGATTTCCGAGCATCGCGCTGCCAGCACCCTGTTTGCGGCACACCGGGAACTGCTGGAGGCGGGGCTGGAAGTCCATCTTGCGCTTGCCGGAACAGTTGACCGGCGCACGACTATACCCCGGTCGGATTATGTCCATTACCTGGGTGAACTGGATTACCGGACCATGCCGGTGTTCTTTGCTGCACTCGACGTGGGTGTTATAACCAACAGCGATAACCAGTTTTCCAGGTACTGTTTCCCGCAGAAGTACTTCGAGCTGCGCGCCTGTGAACGCCCGGTTGTGATTGCCGCCACCGGCGATGTGCGCGATTACACGCAAGGTTGCGAACAGAGCCTGTTCACGCCCGGTGACAGGTCTGCACTGCTAACAGCATTGCGGCGCCAGCTGGATGCCCCGTGCCTGGCGCAGGTCGACGTGCCTGACTGGACAGGGCAGGGCGCACGTCTGGCGTCATTTCTGGAGAAGATGCAGCCTCATGGTGCATGAATACACATTGCTGAAGTTGCTTGCTGGTGCAGGTTGCCCGTGCTGAACGCAAGCGCTCATGTTGGCGAATGGCGCAGCCTCGACTATTGCCCCGGTTGTGGTGGGCGCGGCGTGTCAGGCAGGACTGCCCTGACGAGAGACCATTATAATTTCCTCGGCGCGCGTATACCGCTGCCAAAGGAAGGCGTGGATGTTGTCGAGTGCGGTAGCTGCAAACTTTTCTACAAGACACGCGTACCGACACCTGCGTTCCTGACAGGGATATTTTCCACCAAGGCCGGTATTGCCTGGAACGATAGTTACGATTTCCAGGCCGAGAAGGCGCGGGTCAGCGCCCTGCTGAAATCACCGGACATTGATCTGCTCGATATCGGCCCATCCAACGGGGCACTGTTGCGCGAGTTTGCCGATATAACACGA
>JAOULY010000323.1 GCA_029881775.1 Gammaproteobacteria bacterium | reverse complement strand
GGCTGCCTTGAGTGCAAACGCGATAACCAGCCACAGGTATCCCAGGTAAAGAACCCACAGCAACGGCTTTTGCCAGATGCCTGCGGTATGCCAGCCGGCCAGCCGGAGTGCGTGCAGTGCCAGCAGTGCCAGGGCGAGTAACGCGACCGGTAACGAGTCGGGTCGCAGGACGTCCGCAACCCAGAATGCCAGGAACAGGACCAGGCTCGACATATCGAGCCATGTGCGGTTCCTGAGTTCAACGGCATAGCCCACGCCGCGTTCGATAAAAAACGGAAACACGCGTCTTGCCAGGACAAATACCAGGGCAACGACCAGGTAAATACCCGAGTACAGGCCGATGCGCATGCCGTCATCCAGCAGGCCCAGCATGCCGGCGTAGAACAGCAGGTTACTGGCAAGCATCAGTACCAGCTTGGAGATGATGCCGAGCTGTTTCATTTGCCCGGCCTCGAGTATCGGCCTCAATAGGGCAATTATCAGGAATACCGTGAACGCACAATCCACGCCGGCCAGAAGGGCGGTTGAAACATGTTCTCCGGCAAGGAAAAGTAGCCGCGCAGCCAGCCACAGCAGCAACAGGGCGAGCAAGGGATAGCCATGCAGCATTTGTTTGCCGGTCCAGTTGCCGACAGCTGTCAACAGAAAGCCGGCAATGACGGCCTGGCCGTAGCCGAAAATCATTTCATGGGCATGCCAGGTGGACGGCGGCAGCGCCATGGATTGCAGGTCCCAGCCGGCCAGGTACATGCCTGCCCATGCCAGCACCGTGAATACGGAAAACAGCGCGGCAGCAGCAAAGAACGGCCGGAATCCCAGGTTCAGTATTGCCGGATAGGCCGGTGGGGCCTGGTTTTGAACGGGTTGCATTGAGTGGGCCTGTTAATCGGGACTGCGGGTCAGTTTCTGCAGGGATTGCTCGTTATTGCAAAACGCGATGTCGTCCGCAGCGACATCTCCCTGTGCGATTCGCTCATCGCACTCACGGGTATTGGAGCACTGGTTGCAACGGGCAACGTGGTCGTGGATGTCCACGCCGCGTTCATTGCTGATATATGCATTGATATCGACACCCAGCGCAGCGAGCATCTTTCCAAGACGCATTTTTTCTATCTTCCCTGCCAGTTTCTCGCGGTATGCCGTGCCTGCCCTGACGTTGAAGATAATTGCCGCCGGCAGCCAGATGATAAATACCGCAAGCAGTAACAGCAGCAGGATGCTTGCAAGCAGTGTTATAAAAACAGACATGACTCTGGACTCCGGAAAATCAGGACCAGGCGCCTGCAAACTATTGCAGGCAGTATGGTCGGCATGGCAGTGATGGTGGTCAGTTGTAGCCGGCAAGGCCGCTGCGGCCTTGATGTGCACCCCTAATTAATAGTCGGCGTACTGTGTGCTGTCATTGATCCAGGTCAATTCGTGTATGACCAGTATACAGCAGTGAAATCCGGCGTTACCGTGACGGGTCCTGCATGGTGAGCCGCTTGATGTCGGGGATATGAATAATATTCCCTTCCACGCGAATGAGCCCGTTGTTCTGCAGGTTGCGCAATATCCGCGACAGCGATTCCGGTTGTATTGACAGGCGTGATGCGATGACCTGCTTGGGGGCGGACAATGCGATGCGTACATCATGCTGTTGTTCGGGCGGCGCCTGTTGCAGGAGAAAATTACTGAAGCGCAGTGATGCATTCTGCAGTGTCAATGCGTCGATATCATTTAATTGCTGTTTCAGCCAGGAAGACATACTCGCCATCAGGCGAAAACACGTATCGGTAGATTCAAGCAGGATGTCGCGAAAGGTGTCGTTTGAGAGACTTATAACCTCCGAATTGCATAACGCGCCTGCGTTGACCGGGTATCGTTGCTCGTCCATAAATGCAATGGCTTCCGCGAAGGTTGCGCCGGGTGATATCAGGTGAATAACTTTTTCCATACCATCGGGCGTGGAAAGAAACAGCCGTATCGATCCGCTGCGGAGCAAGTAGAAATGGTGTGCCTCCTGCTGGCATTCGAACAGCCGCTGCCCCTCGTCAAGACGGATTGTGCGTGCGGTGTCCAGTAACCGGCTAATCTGTTGTTCATCAAGCGCCGAGAACAGGGGGTTGCGGCGAAGTTCTTCAGGTTGAATGGTTGATGATTGCATTGGTTCGCTATGGATGTTTTCGCGAGCGCCATGGTTATGCGAGACGGGTTGCTGTTAACAAGGTGCGCATATTGAAGTGTAACAGCCTGTTTGCATGTCAGCCAACGTTATACAGGGCACGCGGCACAGGTGTTATGAGATGATTTTTGAGTGTCCCGGAGCAATAAACGGGTATGGGCTTGATGCTGCGTGCGGGGACTGTCGCTGCTGCAGGGGGGGCAGGCTGGCGGGTGGGCCGGACGAGGGAATGCCGCAGCCTGTCGATGGCAGGTGCTGCACGATACCTGGTTGCCGTCTGTTCACGGGCGCGCGAATCGGTGATAATCCGTAGTCAATATGGACATCATTCCCGTCATTCCGCCTTTTCTCGCAATACTTAATACGACCGCCGCATCGCTGGTCAGCCTGGGTTACTTTTTCGTGCGGCGGAAGAATACATCGGCGCATCGCGTATGCATGGTGAGTGCGCTGCTCGTGTCGACTGTCTTCATGATTTTCTATCTCTACTATCATGCAAAAGTAGGCAATATTCCGTTCGCAGGCGTCGGCGCAATACGCCCGGTGTATTTCTCCTTGCTTGCCTCGCACGTAATCCTGGCCGCGATTTTGTTCCCGCTTGTCCTGGTGACTGCCGGCCTGGCAATAAGGGGAAATTTCAGCCGTCACCGGCGTCTTGCACGCTGGGCACTGCCCATCTGGCTCTATGTATCCGTTACCGGCGTAATCATTTACCTGATGGCGTTCCACATCTTTGTAGCCTGACAGGCGCTGCAACGAACGCCACCACGCCCGGCGATCAGACGGGATTCCATGCCTTGCGCGGCCACATTGCCCTGAAGGCAATGACCAGGAACATGATGCCGCCAATGACGGCAACCAGCCCACCCAGGCCCATCAATCCCATGCCGGCAATTCTTTCAATACCGTCAAGGGCCTGTTCGCCGCCCGCAGTCTTTCTTTGCACGCCATAACCGCCTGACCAGGCCAGGCCGATCACATGCATCAGTTGCCCGCTGGCGTAAATCCAGGGTTGCAGGATGACAAATCTT
>JAOULY010000322.1 GCA_029881775.1 Gammaproteobacteria bacterium | reverse complement strand
TCTACGAGATTGGCGCCACGCTGCAGGCGACCGACCGTTTCGCCAGGCTCGCACGGGAGCGCGACTACCATGGCTTCCTGGCCGCCGACGTGCTGGCGTGGCCCTACGAGATGGGCAATCGGCCCCTGCCGGCAGACCTGTCGCCAGAAGACATATTGAAGAAACGTCCGGGCCTGCTACGTGCGCGTGAACTCTACCGTGCCGAGTTATGGACCGACGCAAGGCGCGAGTGGCATCATGCCATCAAGGGTCTGACGGACGAAGAAATAAAACAGGCGGCGGCGCTGGCGCATGCGTGGGGCTGGCATGACCGCGCCATCCTGACAATCGCCCGCGCAGAGGAATACGATGACCTGGTATTGCGTTTTCCACTGGCGCACAAGGAGCAGGTTGAACAGCATGCAAGCACGAATAAACTTGACCCGGGTCACGTGTTCGCCGTTATTCGCCAGGAGAGCGCCTTCAACAGCGACGCCCATTCATCGGCCGGCGCGCGCGGCCTGATGCAACTGATGCCGAAAACCGGCCGCGTTACTGCGCGCAAATACAGCATTCCGCTGGGTGGCCTGCACTCTCTGTATGAAGCGGATAAAAACATAAGCATCGGCACTGCTTACCTGAGCCAGGTCATGAATGACTACGACCGCAATGTCGTGCTGGCTTCCGCCGCATATAACGCGGGCCCGCACCGCGTCAAACGCTGGCTGCCCGAGGAAGATCCGCAGCAAGCCGAACGCTGGATCGCCATGGTACCGTTTGACGAGACACGTAAATATATTCAGAGAATTCTTGCCTATGCAGCCATCTATGACTGGCGCATGGAGCAGCCGATCACAACACTGGATGAACACATGCCGGACATACACCCGAATGAATACTATGAAAACAAACAGCGCTGATACACCATGAAAAAAGAGACTGCATGCATACTTGGCGGCACCGGCTTCGTTGGCCAGGCGCTGGCACACCGACTGACACACTACGGCTACGATGTCCGCATCCTGACCCGGCGGCGCGAGCGGCATCGCGCCCTGACCGTCAACCCGCGCATCAGTGTTATCGAGACTGACGCCCATGACACCAAACAACTACAGGACAACTTCAGGGACTGCAGCCTGGTCGTCAACCTGGTTGGCATCCTGAACGAAACCGGCAAGGGCAACCAGTTCAAACGCGTACACGTGGAACTGCCAGGACAGGTTTGCAAGGCCATGCTGGCCAGTGGCGTGCAACGCCTGTTACACATGAGCGCACTCAATGCGGATGCCAGCGCGCCACACAGCCGCTACCTGCAAACCAAGGGCGAAGGCGAGGACATCGTCCACGCAGCACAGGCGGACGGACTGCTGGTAACCAGCTTCCGGCCGTCCGTCATCTTCGGCCGTGACGACAGCTTCTTCAACCGCTTTGCGACTCTACTGAAACTGTCGCCGGTATTTTTCCCGCTGGCCTGTCCGGACAGCCGCCTCGCGCCAGTCTATATCGGTGACGTGGTTGAGGCATTCTGCCGCGCGATCGATAACGCGACTGCCGGTGAACGCCTCGACCTGTGTGGCCCCGAGGTATTCACGCTGCGGGAACTGGTGGAGTACACGCGTGACCAGACCGGCTCACACTGCCGTATTCTCGGCCTGGGTGACGGACTCTCGCGCTTGCAGGCACACGTGCTGGGCCTGGTCCCCGGCAAACCGTTTACCATCGATAATTACCACTCACTACAGGTACCGGCCATCTGCGAAAACAATGCACTGCCTGAAATTGGCATTCAACCAGCATCCATCAGCGCCGTGGTACCCGCTTACCTGGCCGGTCGCAATGAACGCGGCCGCTATCCCGGCCTGCGCCGTCACGCTCGCCGGTCGCGCTAGGTAATGCAGGTCTACCTGGTTGGCGGCGCCGTCCGCGATCGGCTGCTCGACCTGCCGGTTAGTGAACGTGACTGGGTGGTGGTCGGCGCCACGCCACAGGAAATGCTGGCACTGGGTTACACGCAGGTCGGCAAGGACTTCCCGGTATTCCTGCACCCCGACAGCAAGGAGGAATACGCACTCGCCCGTACCGAGCGCAAGGCCGGGCACGGCTACACCGGCTTTGAAGTCTGCGCAGACGCCTCGGTTACACTGGAAGAAGATTTACGACGGCGCGACCTCACCATCAACGCCATGGCTGAATCCGCGGATGGAACGCTCATCGATCCATACGGCGGCGAAGACGACCTGGCAAACGGCCTGCTCAAACACGTGTCGCCCGCCTTCGAGGAAGACCCGGTAAGAATCCTGCGCGTGGCGCGCTTCGCCGCACGCTTTGCGCATTTCGGTTTCAAGGTCGCCCATGGCACCAATACCCTGATGCGCAAGATGGTCGATAACGGCGAGGTCGATTACCTGGTGCCCGAACGCGTCTGGTCGGAACTCGTCAAGACACTGGCAACGCAGACACCCGCACGTTTCTTCGAAGTCCTCGGCGGCTGCCGCGCGCTGGACAAACTGTTTCCGCAACTGGCCGGTCAATACACGAAAAAAGACGCGCACAACAGCAACGGCATTCACCTGCCGACCCTCGCCGCGTCGGTCGAACTCAGCAACGCGACCGATGTCCGGTTCGCGGCACTTGCCTGCGACATGCCCGGGGGCACTGCTGCGCTGGAAGATTTTTGCGCCCGGCACAAGGTGCCGAACAATCATCGGCAGCTGGCGGAAATCGCGCTACGGCATTGCGCTACGGTACAGCGGATGGCGGAGCTATCCGCTGAAGACATCATGGACTTACTCGAAAGCATCGATGCGTTTCGCAGGGGCGAACGTGTCAATGATTTCCTGCTGGCCTGCGAGTCGTGTGCGCGGGCCACCTCACCCGACTTGCCGGGTTACCCGCAGGCAGACAGGCTTCGCGCTGCACTGAATGCAGCCGTTACGGCCAGGGTGAACACCGAAGGGAAAAGCGGCAAAGCGATTGGCGAGGCCATCAGGCAGGCGCGGATCGAGGCAGTTCAATTAACACTGTAGGGGCGCGCTGGCCCGCGATTCTCAATACCTGTTGTTCGCGGACAAGGTCCACTCCTACAGGAACACGGCAATCAGCACCACGCCCAGCAACAGCCGATACAGCACGAACGGCAACATGCCGACTCGCTCGATCAGTTTCATGAAGAAATGAATGCACAACCACGCGCTGACGGCGGCCACGCCGGTGCCGAG
>JAOULY010000321.1 GCA_029881775.1 Gammaproteobacteria bacterium | reverse complement strand
GGTCATGGCCAGTACCACCATGCTCAGCAGGGTCAGTGCAAACGCCTTCCAGTAGGGCCGGGTGTAGGCGAGTAACCTGAAGTACAGTTCGCGGCTGGTTGTCGGTCTGTCCATGAAAGGTGCGGGGTAGTCCGGCCGGATTGCCGGGACGGGTAATGATACCCCGGTATTGGTGCGATTACAGCGTGTTATCAACCCGGGTTGTAGGATTTATCTGACAGCACAGGGAGCATTGTCCCTTGCCCGATTCTGTATAATGCAGGACAGTCAACAGATAAACAGCAGGAGACACCGTGCCAAACCCGCATACAGCAGAAACATCCGGTAACGACAGGCTGTTAGAGCCGAATGCCGCGAACAAGTACCAGGTCACACGCGCGGATTTGCCGCTGCACTGCCCGATGGACGGCATGAGCCTGTGGAATTCGCACCCGCGCGTTTACCTGGCGATCGAAGAAACCGGCAAGGCCAAGTGCCCGTACTGCGGCGCTGACTATATTCTTAAATAACCGTTTATTTCCCGAACCACGTCATGGCAGCCAGCCATCGTCCGGTAACCGTCTGGTGTTTTACGGATGGCAAGGCCGGTCATGAAAACCAGGTGCAGGGCCTGTTGTCCGCGCTCGGCCGCACGGTCCCACTGGATATTCACGCGCTTCCTGTGGAGTGCGAACGCCACCCGGTATGGTCGTTACTGCGTGGCCGTTTTGCCGCCGGCAGCGAGCTGCCCGATCCCGATCTGATCGTTGGCGCCGGGCGTGCCACGCACCTGCCGATGCTGGCGGCCCGCCGCGCACGAGGCGGGCGCGTCATCGTGCTGATGCGGCCTGGTCTGCCGCTGTCATGGTTTGACCTGTGCATCATCCCGCTGCATGACAAGCCGCGCGCCCGGCCAAATGTCCTGCAGACCTGCGGCGTACTGAACCGGGTGCGCTACCAGCCAGACAAGGATGCCCGGGCCGGGCTGTTCCTGATCGGCGGGCCTTCGTCGCACGTGGACTGGTCGAATGAGGCGATCGTCGACCAGATTACGCTGATCCTGGAATATTCACCCGACATTGAATGGCAGCTGACGACCTCGCGGCGTACGCCGGAGTTTTTCGTCAAGCTGTTACGGCATCGCTACCATGGCCGGGCGCTGACGATTGTGCCGGTGGAAGAGACCACCCCGGACTGGCTCCCTGAACAGCTGGCAAAGGCCGCGACCGTGTGGGTCAGTGACGACAGTGTGTCCATGGTTTACGAGGCGCTGACCTCGGGTGCGGCGGTCGGCCTGTTGTCGGTGCCCTATCTGAAAGAAGATGACCGGCTGGCCAGCGGGGTGCGCGAGCTGGAGGCGGCCCGGCTGGTGACTGATTATGAGCACTGGCGGCGCGGTCGCGTACTGCGACCACCGGCCGTGCCGCTGGACGAGGCGGGTCGTTGTGCGAAGTGGATAATGGATAAATGGCAGATCGGCGCCTGACGGTCCTGCAAATCCTGCCGGCGCTGGAGACGGGCGGCGTCGAGCGCGGCACGCTGGAGGTGGCTGCCGCGCTGGTGGCCGCCGGCCATCGCTCCATCGTGGTATCGACCGGCGGGCGACTGGTCGAAGATCTGGTTGCCGGCGGTTCGGAACATGTATGCCTGCCCGTGGCCCGCAAATCCCCGGCGACGTTATTGCAGGTCCGGCCACTGCGTCGCCTGCTACAGGCGGAGCAGGTCGATATCCTGCATGCCCGCTCGCGCGTGCCCGCCTGGGTCAGCTGGCTGGCATGGCGCGGCATGGATGTGCAGCAGCGTCCGCGTTTCGTCACCACGGTGCATGGCCTGTATTCGGTTAACCGCTACAGCGCGATCATGACGCGCGGCGAGCGGGTGATCGCAGTATCCGATACCGCGCGCAAGTACATTCTCGACAACTATCCGAAAGTCGATCCGGACAAGGTCGTTACTATTTACCGGGGCGTGGATCCGGCCGAGTTTCCGTACGGCTACAAACCATCGCCTGACTGGTTGGAAGACTGGTACGGTGCGTATCCTTTTCTCAGCGGGCGTAAGGTGCTGACGTTGCCGGGCAGGCTCACACGTCTGAAGGGGCACACAGATTTTATTAACCTGATTGCGGACCTGGTGCAGGCGGGCGTGGATGTGCACGGGCTTATCGTCGGCCATCTTGATCCTGATCGGCAGGCCTATATCAATGAATTGCGGCAGCTGGTTGCCAACAGGAGCCTGTCCGGGCGGATTACCTTCACCGGGCGGCGCGACGACATGCGTGACATTTATGCAGTGTCGGATATGGTTCTGTCGTTGTCGAACAAGCCCGAATCGTTCGGCCGTACCGTTCTCGAGCCGCTGAGCATGGGCGTGCCGGCGGTCGGTTACGGGCATGGAGGTGTTGGTGAAATCCTTGCCCGGGTATACCCGCCTGGCCGGGTCCCGACCGGTGACCGCGGGCTGCTGGCAGAGTGTGTCATGCATCTACTGCAGTCACCGCAGCCGGTCCCACAATGCGATGCTTTATCGCGTGACGCCATGCTGAAGAGCACACTCGAACTCTACCGAAACCTCGTGAATCATCCCAACGACAGCACGCAGGCCTGAGCGGCATGCCGGCGGGTGTCTTCTCAATCCTTTGTTGACGCCAGGTTTTGCAGATAGTCAAACAGTTTCGCGGCCGCCTTGCGGTGGCCGACAGGGGTCAGGTGGCCATCCAGCCGGTAGTAATCCGACCAGTCCAGGCCAGGATCCATGAAATGGACCGCGGGTAGCTGTGTATCGGGTCCGGCCGGGTAGTTCCGGTAGCGCTGGCCGTGGGGATTGCTATAGAAGACGATAATGCGTTTGCCCTGCAGGGCGTCCCGGTGGTCACCGACGATCTGCATGAAGGGTCCATAGTGACGCTGGAAGTTCTTGCGGCGCACGCGCTCGAGCGAGTCGCTGAACGGGGCCCTCAGGGTGAGCCAGTAGCCCTTCAGAATGCGCATGACCTTGCCGGTCTGTGGCGGGTTGGTCTGCGTGAACTGCCCAAAGACCCGCTGACGTAATGCATCGCGTGAAGCCGTGTCGAACAGCAGGTTTTCACTGTGGTCATTGTTACAGTACTGGATGATGACAGTGTCTACCTTGTCCAGCACGCCGGACTTCTCCAGCCGGATGAATTCCCTGGATGTACCGTAGCTGGCCACGCCCAGGTTGTATACGGGGCGTGCCGACAGCTG
>JAOULY010000320.1 GCA_029881775.1 Gammaproteobacteria bacterium | reverse complement strand
GCAGGTGAAGACCGAGTCCGATGTCGAGGCGGTTGAAGAGCAGCGTCGCGCACAGTCACAGATGAACTTCAGGCACGATGAGGCCGACGCACTGGATCAAACGCCGGAAGGGGAGGCTGATGAACGGCAACCCTTCATGCGTGAGGGTCGCAAGGTCGGTCGCAATGAGCCGTGCCCCTGTGGGTCGGGCAAGAAGTACAAACAGTGCCACGGTAAGCTGACCTGATTGCGCAGTTTGCTGGCGTCGCGTTGCTGTTTCCGGTACTCAGGCAACGTGTGTCACGCGGGCATAACCGGATTGTTTAACAGCGGGCAATGTCCGCGCCTACTCGAGACCAGACATGGGAAATGATCCTGTTCCCGAGCTGCATCCCGTTGCCGGTTTGCGGCTGGCCAGTACCCGTGCGGGTATAAAGAAAAACGGCAACCCTGACCTGGTCGTTATATCGCTGGCCCAGGGCAGTAGCTGTGCGGCAGTATTCACGCAAAATGCATTCTGTGCCGCGCCGGTGGTGGTGGCACGCGAACACCTGGCGGCCATGTCGCCGTCCTTCCTGATCATAAACTCGGGTAACGCTAATGCGGGTACCGGCATGCCCGGTATGGCGGCGGCGCGGCAGTGTTGCGCGGCACTGGCGGCCAGTACCGGGCAGCCGCCCGAGTCGGTGTTGCCATTTTCCACCGGCGTAATCGGCGAGCGTCTGCCGGTTAACAACATTGTCTCGGCACTGCCGCAGCTGCTTGGCAGGTTGTCGGAGGCGGGCTGGCTGGACGCGGCCACCGGTATCATGACGACCGATACCGTTGCCAAGGGTGCCTCGCGCCAGCTCCAGCTTGATGGACACTGCATTACGGTTACCGGTATTGCCAAGGGCTCCGGCATGATCAGGCCCGATATGGCGACCATGCTGGCTTACATTGCCACTGACGCTGCCGTCGCAACGGCTGCGTTGCAGCAGTGCCTTGAGCATGCCGTCGCGCGTTCCTTTAACCGTATCAGCGTAGATGGCGATACCTCGACCAATGATGCCTGTGTGCTGATGGCAACCGGTGCCAGCGACCTGCCGTCATTGTCGCCCGGTGACCCGCAATTCGAGGCGCTGTGCGATGCCGTAACAGAGGTATGTGTCGAACTGGCGCAGGCTATCGTGCGCGATGGCGAGGGTGCGACGAAATTCGTGACCGTCCGGGTTGAACAGGGCGCCGATGCCGCGGAGTGTCTGGCGGTTGCCTATACCATTGCACACTCGCCGCTGGTTAAAACGGCGTTGTTTGCCAGCGACCCGAACTGGGGGCGCATCCTGGCCGCGGTCGGACGCGCAGGTATCGACGATCTGGATATCAGCGGGATTGAAATATGGCTCGACGAGGTGTGTATCGTGCGTGACGGTGCGCGCGCGGCTGACTATACCGAGGTGGCCGGTCGGCGTGTCATGAGCCGGGATGAGTTGACGGTGCGGGTTGTGCTGGCGCGCGGCGAAGTCTGTGAGCAGGTGTGGACCTGCGACCTGTCCTACGATTACGTCAAGATTAACGCCGAGTACCGAAGCTGAGATTCAGCCGCTGACGGGGCATGCGCGCGCTTCCGTCACACTGTCTCGGGTGATTCCGGGTGCTCCGGCAGACCTTCGTCAGCCGGAATCCGGTTGGATTCCTCAAACCATTTACCCAGGTCGATCAGCCGACAGCGTTCCGAGCAGAATGGACGCCAGCGCGCGGCGGCGTGCCATTCAACCGGTGTCGAACAGGTAGGGCAGGCGACGGTCTTTGTTTTTTTGTGCATGGTTTGCTAGATGACGCAGCAGGCCAGCTCGAAACCAATATCCTGGTCGGTCTGGCGGGCGCGATCTTCTGCCGTTGAAAATTCCATGAAGCGGGCGGTGAAGCGGTGCCGTCCGCCGCTGAGTTCTGCGAAACAGGGTTGTGTTGAAGGCAGTTCGATACGTACCAGCTGGCAGGGCAGGTTCGGGTCCAGCGTTTGCTGGTACACGCCACCCTCGGCCAGTGCCGGTTTTAGCGGCGTGCTGTCCCGGGTCAGCGACAGCACCAGCTGGATTGCCTGGCCGATGGCATCGAAATTATCGAGCCAGCCGCCGAGATCCCGGGTGCGATTGCGCACGGGTTGCTGCAACCAGAAATGTAATGCCGGCAGGTCAAAGTCACAGGTGCCGCCCGGTATGGCGCTACGTTGACGGATGCTGATAAGAAATTCGCTGGTTTTGAGTTCCCCGGCAATCTGTCCACTGATCTGGTGCATGCCATCGATACGTGTATTGATGACATCCATAAGGGCTTCCAGCTGACCGGCATCGACGTTTGGATTTTGCTGCAGCCGTTTCAGGTTGCTGGCATGCCGTTCGAGTTCCTTGATGACTTCGGACTTCAGGTTGGTATTGCCGAAGATGTCGATGATCTCGAGAATGCAGTCAAGCGTGGCGCGACTGTCCCATACCGATCTGCCATTGAGGTGATGGCCGGCCTGGCGAAACAGGTACTCGAGACGCATGAACGTGCGGATGCGCTCGTTCAGCGGATATTCGTACAGGACGGTCTTCTGATCAGGCCGTGCCTGGTGTAAGGGTGCGGTACTCACAGGATCAGTATTGTGGCCTACACGGCCAGTGTTCGCAAACCATGTGTGATGCTCAGTGCCCGGCCAGTTCCAGGTATTGCCTGTGCAGCGTCTCGACCTGTGCCTGAAGTGATTCGAGGTCCAGTTCGTTACTGATAACGTCGTCAGCTGACGACAGGCGCGTGTTGCGATCAGTCTGCGACAACATGATGTTGGCGATCTCGTCGTCAGACAGGCCATCGCGGGCAGCGACCCGTGCGCGTTGCTGTGCCTCGCTGACGTCCACCACCAGGATGCGATCGACCAGCCCGGTCTGGCCGGTCTCCAGCAGCAGAGGAATGACCGCAATGCTGTAGGGGCTCTCTGACTTATCCAGAAGTTCCGTCATCCGCGTGCGGATAGCGGGATGCAGTATATCTTCAAGTTTCTGTTTGTCTTCGGGATTCGTATGAATCCTGCGGCGCAGCCAGGCGCGGTCCAGGGTGCCGTCCGGTGACAGGCATGCGTTGCCGAAACTTGCCACGATGCTGTTGAAGGCCGGTTCGCCGGGCGCTGCCAGTGCGTGGGCAAGCTGGTCGGCATCGACAATGGTAATGCCAAGGTCGGCAAAATAGCCGGCAACGGTCGATTTGCCGCTGCCG
>JAOULY010000319.1 GCA_029881775.1 Gammaproteobacteria bacterium | reverse complement strand
GCGATCACGCACGCTCACGTTATGACTACCTGCTTGATACGCTGCGCCTGAAACAGGCGGCCGGCATCCTGCAGGAAAACGACCTGGCCCAGCTCAACGAGTGGTTGATAGATAAAGACTCGTAGGCACGGACGCTACCCGCAAAGACCTGTAGGAGCGGACAGCGCCCGCTCCTACAGTTAGGGAACCTCTGATTAATTAAGCAATTCCCGTCATTGCGAGCGTAGCGAAGCAATCTCCCGCCGCGAAATCAGACTGTTAGAGATTGCTTCGTCACTGCGTTCCTCGCAAAGACGACACATCAGAGGTTCCTTAGTTAAACGCATTAACCGGTAATACCCAATGAACGACAACGGCCTGCCTGATGAACTCCCCGGCTTTGACGATCCCATCGCCCTGCTGCGCGCCTGCCACGAAAAGATACTTGTGCACTGTGACCTGCTCGAGGGACTACTGGGTTCACCGGACCAGGCGGTTGCCGCGCAGGTCCATCGTTACTTCACTACCAGTGCACCATTGCACCACCGTGACGAGGAAGAAGACCTGTTCCCGCGCATCAATGGCCAGTCACTGAAAATCGCCGAGTTGATTCATAACCTGAAAAAAGAGCACCGGGCACTGGACAGCCTGTGGAGCACACTCGCCACGGAACTGAAATCACCGCCGGAAAACGGCATCAGCGAAGCATTCGTTACCGCCGCACGGGAATTCTGCCGCCTTAACCGCGCCCACGTCGCGGCTGAAAACAGGGATCTGCTACCGATGGCCGCCGGCATACTCAGCCAGCTGGACCTGGGCGCCATCGGGGAAACCATGGCGGCACGCCGGGGCGTACGCTACTCGGCACTGTAGCCGACCGTCAGTCAACGTCAACGTCAACGTCAACGAGCGGCATCCGGGGGCAGGTTCTGCTCGATCAGGCCCATGACGGTTTCCAGCGCACCGCGGTTCCTCTCCACCACGCGCCGCCCCCGCTCGCCGATGTCGTGTCGCAGGTTCGCATCCTGCAATAGATGAGTCACTGACCGCACCAGTTCGGCCGGGCTGTCCACCTGCTCACAGGCGCCCTCCGTTACCAGCAGATTGCATATATCGGTGAAATTGAACACATGCGGGCCTGTCACGACCGGAATACCGACAGCGGCAGGCTCCAGCAGGTTATGACCGCCATGACGGACCAGGCTGCCGCCGACAAAGGCCACGTCGGCCGCCGCATAAAACAGCAGTAACTCGCCCATGGAATCGCCGACAAACACATCTGTCTCGGCCGCACAGGGAACGCGCTGGCTGCGCAGTACAGTATTCAAACCGCGACTTCGGCAAAGATCGGCCACACTCTCGAAGCGTTCCGGGTGACGCGGCACCAGCACCAGCAGGCAGTTATCGACCTCCCTGCGCACATCCCCGAATGCATCCAGCAGCAACTCGTCTTCGCCCTCGTGGGTACTCGCAGCAACCAGCACGGCGCGCTGCACCCCCCATTCACGGCGCATCACCTCGGCCCGCTCGACCAGGCTTGGCGGAATCCGCTGTTCGAACTTCAGGTTGCCGCTGACCATCACCCTGCCGGGGTCCGCACCAAGGCGTATGAAGCGTGCCGCGTCCTGTTTACCCTGCGCCGCGATCCGCTCCACGCAACCCAGTGTTTGCGACACCAGCGAGCTGACACGCAGGTAACCACGCTCCGATTTTTGCGACAGGCGCGCATTGATCAGCAACAACGGTATCCCGTTCCGCTGACAACCATGAAACAGGTTGGGCCAGAGTTCGGTTTCCATCACTATCGCGAGTTGTGGCTGGACACGATCAAGAAACCGTGACACCGCGCCAGGTAAATCATAGGGTGCGTAAACGTGCGCCACATCGTCGCCAAACATCGACGCAACATGCGCTGAACCGGTCGGCGTGACCGTCGTTACAAGGATCGAATAGGCCGGGTAGCGCTCAAGCAATGCCCGGATGACAGGCTCGGCCGCCTGCGCCTCGCCAACCGAGACGGCATGCAACCAGATAACGCGCTCGCCCAGCGGCGGCTCGATATAGCCAAAGCGCTCCGGCCAGCGCCGCAGGTACGCCGGCGCGCGCAAGCCACGCCACACCAGCCGCAACAGGACAAAGGGGGCCAACAGGTAAAGCAGAAATGTATACGCGAGCCTCAACACCGACACCTGTTGATTGTTTCGCGAGAGCATAGCACACAGCAAAGCCGACATTTCCAGCGCCCGCATGTCCCTTGCGGGGACCACGCCGTCAGCCAGGGCGATAAATCATCATTGCAGCGTTACAATAAGCGCCTGACCCGTACCCGATCGATGCCATGAGTGATCAACCAGGCAGCACCGAAAAACTCTACGCGCCCCGCTACTGGCCAACCTGGCTGGGCGTCGCCCTGCTGTGGTGCCTGACGCACCTGCCATTTGCAGCACAGATCCGGCTGGGGCGCGGCATCGGCCGCCTGTTCATGCTGTTCGCGCCGAAACGCCGCCACATCGTCAGGGTGAACCTTGAGTTGTGCTTCCCCGAGCTTGATGCAACAGCCCGGCAGGCCCTGCTGGTAAAGAATTTCGAATCCATGGGCATTGCCGTCTTTGAGATGGGCATGAGCTGGTGGAGCCCGGACAGCAAGCTGGAAAAACTGTTCACGATCGAGGGCATGGAGCATCTCGAACAGGCGCTGTCGGCCGGCAAGGGTACTATTTTGCTGGGCGCACACTTCACCACCCTGGAAATCGGCGGACGCCTGCTGTGTATGCGCAAACCGGTGCAGGTGCTGTACCGCGCCCACAAAAATGCCGCGATGGAGTACGTCATCAGTCGCGGCCGCAAAAGCTTCACGCAAAAGACCCTGCTCCGCGATAACCTGCTGGGCATGCGGCGCAGCCTGCGCCAGAACATGGTGGTGTGGTACGCACCCGACCAGGATTTCGGTATCGGCAAGGGTGTATTTGTGCCCTTCTTCGGCATCCCGACCGCCACCATCACTGTCACGACCACCCTGGCAAAGATGGCCGACTCAAAAGTCGTGCCGTTTATGCAGACCCGCCTGCCCGGCTCGCAGGGCTATGTACTCACGGTCTACCCGGCACTGGAAGACTTTCCGGGGGAATCACCCGAGACGGATACGGCACGCATCAATGCATTTATCGAGGCGCGTGTACGCGAACAGCCCGAGCAGTACCTGTGGGCGCATCGGCGCTTCAAGACGCGCCCACCCGGC
>JAOULY010000318.1 GCA_029881775.1 Gammaproteobacteria bacterium | reverse complement strand
CATTCGATTGTCTATGTCAACCAGTCAACCCCGCCTGGCAATACGGCGCCGACGGTACCCGTGATCCAGTACCCGGTCGACGGCGAGGATGACATCGCAACCAGGTTCGAAGCGGCCTGGTCGGCCGCTTCCGATGCCGATGGCGATGCAGTGACGTACCGGATCCTCGTATCCACCAGCGAAACCAATACAAATGGTGAACTGGATTCGGCCGATGTAGTGTTCACGGTGGATGAACTGGAGTCTGTCCGTTATCAATTCAATGCCGGGCTGGAATACGGTGAGCTCTATCACTGGCAGGTGATTGCGGTTGACCGCTGGGGCCTGAAAACGCCTGGCGCCATACAATCGATACGCCCCTTGTCCGTTGAGCCGATTTTCTCATTTATGCGCATCTTTGGCGGCATTGTTTCAACCGGGGGCGCCGTGGCCCAGGCCATTAACGGTGCAACCGTGACCTGGCTGGCGAACAGCGCAACCGAGCCCAGTGATGTCGATGGTCTTTATGTTTTCTCAAGAGCGACTACACCGAATATTATCGGCACCACGGGCGGCGCTTGCCTGGATCTGATCCACTACACCGGCGCTGTTGTTGCCACTGCCACGGACTTTGACAGCACGCAAGTGGCGGTGGATTTTTGTGAAGGCGATTTTCCTGAGTTTGATTTTGCGCTGCTGGCCAGCGGCATACCTGCGGACAGTGATGGCGACGGCATCGATGATGCCGATGAAATTGCCATTGGTACAGATCCAAACTTGGCGGACACCGATGGTGATGGTGTTAGCGATGGCGATGAACTCAATGCTGGTGGCGAACCAGGTGTTTATAATCCGGGTACTGACATGAATCCCTGGGATAGTGATACCGACAATGATGGTTACAGCGACGGTTTTGAATATGTAGCGGGTGCTGCCGGTGCCGCACTCGACGCGGCCTTGGCGCCGTTGTGGGGCGACATCAATGATGATAGCCTGGTCAACGTGGGGGATGCCTTGCTGAGCGTGCAAATTGTCTTAGGTACCCTGTCTCCACCCGCAGACGACGGTATGTTAATGCGCGGCAATGTCGCACCACTGGTAGGCGGTGCCCCCGATCCTGATAACCAGTATCCGGATCCGACGATACAACTGGACGCCGCCGATCTGTTTGTGCTGCAGCGTAAAATCATGGGGCAGGAAAACTTTTAGATCAGTCTTTAATATGAAAGGGCATAAACATAGACAGGTGTGAAAATGTTTTAAAAGTGGGTAACACGAGTATTGTCTTGGGGAGGCGCTCAATGGACTTATTACTTCGCAAGCTGTTATACGCAGGGTGTTTCATGGCGCTGTCGCTGGCAGAGGCCAGTGCGACACCGCTGTTGTCGGAGATACCGCCGACAGCCATGCCGGCTGTACTGGAGGTCATGAGTAAAGATATTGCCGACCTGCATATACAGGCAGGCCGCGATATAAACAACGGCCGCACTGCCTACACAGCCGTCAACTCCGGACAGGGCCTGCATTACCGCTTCACGGATGACGGGTTGCATGTCGAGTCCTCGGCAGCGTCAGCAGTTCGATTGCAACTTGAAAGCTACGGTTATGCCAGTGATCCGCGACCCGTGACGGGGGGTGCAAAACCCGTGATCGCAGAGGGCCGCATCGACTATCACTTTGCCGGCCTCAGTGAATGGTTCATTAACAGCCCCTATGGACTGGAACACGGTTTTACCCTCGATAGTCTTCCAGTCCCGGTACAGGCAAAGACACCGGGCGAAAGCAGCGAAGTGGTTCTGCAGCTTGCCTACAACAGTGAGCTCGAAGCGCGCGTCATGCCGGGCAACCTTGGTGTGCAGTTTGAAGATAGCAATGGAATCCCGGTGTATCGATACAGCCGGCTTGCTGCATGGGATGCAGAGGGACGGTCGTTAACCGCCAGCATGCATGCTGAAGGCAACAGGCTGGCATTGCATGTCGATGTGCAGGACGCGGTATTTCCGGTCACGGTCGATCCGCTGTTCGAGAACGAGACCAAGCTCACCGGTACATTTCCCTCGGCTGGCGACAATTTTGGTTATTCGGTGGCGGTTGACGGCGAGTGGATGGCCATTGGTGCAAGAAATGGCGAAAGGCTGGCAGTGGCAGACACCGGCGCAGTTTACATGTTTCGCCGCATCGGCGCGCAATGGACGCAGTTCGTGCCACAGATCGGCAACGGCATTCTGGACGGCAACGGGATTGTTGGTGCGTTTTTTGGACACAGCGTCGCCATACGCAGGGATTCTGTCTCGGGCAACCCGCTGCTGGTGGTCGGCGCCACAGGTGAAAACAGTAGCAGTGGCGCGGTGTATGTCTACGAGTTCGGGTTGCATTGCTATGACTCAGAATCCGCTTCCTTCTACGAATGCTGGGGCAACAAAACACGGCTGGTGGGCGGCCTCCTGGCAGACACCAGCGACTCGTTTGGCTACTCGGTTGCGGCTACAGAAGATACCATTGTGATCGGTGCCATTAATGATGAAGCGCCGGACGGTATCGATCCGGCGACGCCGAATACCGGTGCTGTCTATATTTTTAAATGCACTTCCGTCAATACCGTGTCCACGCCTTATTGCGAAAGCTGGGTGCAGCAAAAACAGCTGGTACCGAGCGGTGCGCTCGGTAGTGATAGAGTTGGCTATGACGTCGACATTGACGGTAATGTGATTGTTATTGGTTCACCTCTGAACGACAGTGCCGGTAGTAGTGCCGGTGCGGTCTATGTCTACCGCTGGCAGTTTTCCCATTTTACCGGCGCGCCCTTCTTTATACCCGTGTATGACTGGCTGTTTGAACAGAAAATAACAGGCGCAGCAGTCGGCGATTCATTTGGCATCGCGGTGGCCGTGTCCGGCGATGAACTGGTAGCGAGCGCCTGGCGGGCAGATGTGGGTGGACTGGGCAACGCAGGGACGGTCCAGGTCTATAGCTGGACGATCGCGAATGGCTGGACGCTAAGCGACACCCTGGCACCCCTGCAGGCCGACAACACCACGTCGGACATGGCCATCGACGATCGTTTTGGCACCTCGGTGGATTTTGTCACCGGCAGCTACCCTGGGCAGGGCGACTACATCCTGGTCGGTGCTTACCGAAATGATGATGCTGGCAATGATACCGGTTCCGCCTACCTGTTCAAGCGGGGTGCCAGTGGCTGGCAACAGATCAAAAAGCTGACCGCCAGCGATGGGGCGGCT
>JAOULY010000317.1 GCA_029881775.1 Gammaproteobacteria bacterium | reverse complement strand
CACGCAGCATGCGCGTTCTACTTATGCATGGCCTTCTTGAACATGCGATCGATACGTGTCTCTGTATCATCGGCACTGGCCTTGGCCTCGTTGGCAGTACGCAGTGCATCGGCAGCAGTGGCCCGGGCAGCGGCGGCATCAGCCTTGGCAGCGGCAGCATCTGCTGCAGCGGCTTCGACCTGTGATTTCAGCGCAGCCATATCAGCGGTATTGTTGCCGGTTGAAGCACAACCGGTCAGGGCGAGCATACCGGCGGCCATGATAACCAGGCCCTGTTTACGCAAGTGGTTTAAAGTCGAATCAGACATCTTGTCCTCCTGAATGGATCAAATAACAGCAGCCATCTGCGCGTCCCGGTCGGGCAATGCCAACGGCCTGCCCGTATGCTAACCGATAACCGTCTGAATTCAAAAGTGTCGCCAATCAGCGAATTTCCACCTCGGTGCCAACCTCTACCCATTCCGCCAGCAGGTCAATCTGCGCATTGGTGAGCGCCACGCAACCATTGGTCCAGTTAAACTGCCGGTGCACTTCGATATCTCCTTCGCCGAGACCATGGATACCGAGATATCCCCCCAGAGGGGTTTTTTGCGAGGGTGTCTTGCCTGCTGCTGCATCGCGACTGACGCGTTCCCACAGCGAAAAATCAATGGTGCCGTCAAACAGTGCGCGCGATGCCGTTTTTACATCCGGGTAATCAATCCCCATAAAACGATAATAACGCGAATTACGCGTTATCCAGCCAATCCGGTAGGTGCCGAGCGGCGTCCTGTTATCACCCATTTTCTTGTAGCGCGTCGTGCCAAAGCGTCCAATCGCAATATTCTCAAATGTCTGGACGACCTGATCTCCTTCCAGTACGGTCAGTGTCGCTGCCTGCGTATCGACGACCAGCCTGACCTCGCCGGCAACCGCCACACGTACTGCCAGCAAACCAAGCAGGCAGGCAAGCAACAGATATCGTGTTCCCGGCAACATGGATAATATATTCGGATCTGGTTATGGCCCGCAGCCATTCTACCCGTATCATGGGTCCCTCGTCAGGGTAAACGGGAACCTTTCATATGCATGCAGCGGACTTTGTTCTTGATGACGATATTATCTATCTGAATCACGCCGCCGTCGCCCCCTGGCCGAAGCGCACGGCTGATGCGGTACGTGATTTCGCAAACGAGAATGCACGCCAGGGATCACAAAACTACCCTGGCTGGCTGGATGTGGAAGCACAACTGCGCGAACAACTGCGCAGCCTCCTTAATGCAGAGTCCACTGATGAAATAGCGCTTCTGAAAAATACCTCGGAAGCGTTGTCTGTGGTCGCCTGGGGGCTGCCATGGGAAGCCGGCGACAACGTCGTCATCAGTAACCAGGAATTTCCCTCCAACCGGGTGGTATGGGAATCGCTCGCCTCAAGTGGCGTGCAAACCCGGCAGGTTGACCTTGCGCAGGACGATACGCCGGAAGATGCACTGATCAATGCGCTGGATGCACGCACACGCATCCTGTCAATCAGCTCTGTCCAGTACGGCACCGGTTTGCGGATGAACCTGCCGCGACTGGGCACGGCCTGTCGCGAGCGCGGCATCCTGTTCTGTGTCGATGCCATCCAGAGTCTCGGCGCAATCCGTTTCGATGTGCAGGCCGCGCAGGCTGATTTCGTCATGGCGGACGGCCACAAGTGGATGCTGGGACCGGAAGGACTGGCGGTCTTCTACTGTCGCCGCGGCGTCATGGACACGCTGGCGCTGAGGCAGTTTGGCTGGCACATGCTGCAGGATTATTTGAACTTCGACAGCCACTCCGGTGAAATTGCCCACAGCGCACGACGGTTTGAATGCGGCAGCCCCAACATGACCGGCATTCATGCCCTCCATGCAAGCCTGGGTCTGTTATCCGACGTTGGCATGGCAACGGTTGAACAGCACGTACTGGAAAACACCCGCTTCATGCTGGACTTCCTGCAGTCACACCCGGACGCGTTTGAGGTCATCACACCGCTGCAGGCCGATCAACACGCCGGTATTGTCACTTTCCGGCCCCGCTCCGAGCCCACTGATACACTGTTTCAGATGCTACGCAGCAACCATGTTGCCTGCGCCCAGCGCAGTGGCGGCATCCGGTTCTCGCCGCATTACTATACCCCGCGCAAGAAACTCTTCTCCGCACTGGAGATGCTGGCCGGATGAGCGGCCCGAACCTTAGTTTCAGACACAGGCTGCCGATAACCTACTAATATAAATGGACAGGTACACCGGCACCCTGCAACTCGCCAGCTCATCCTGTGTCAAATTTTTAGTTATTATTTTTTCTGACAAATCGCAGGATCTGGGGTAATTGACATGATCGTAATGATTGAAGTCCTCGTGGTACTCACCGTACTCAGCCTGTTGATGGCAAAGCGCGCCTCACGTTTCGTCTGGACCGGCGCCCTCGCCGCCCTGCTGGTTAGCTGGTCAGTGATGCACACACCGCCCACCTGGGCATTACTCGCCGGCTGGATAATTTTCCTGCCGGTCGCAATGCTGCTCACATTGACACCGCTGCGACAGAATCTTGTCATGCGCCCCCTGCTCGCACTGTTCCAGAAAATCATGCCCGGCATGTCCGATACCGAACGAGAAGCACTGGAGGCCGGCACCGTGTGGTGGGAGGCGGACCTGTTCAGCGGGCGCCCCGACTGGCACCGCATGCTCAGCTTCCCGGCACCGGCACTGTCCGACGAGGAACAGGCCTTCATCAACGGCCCGACCGAAACCTTTTGCAGCATGGTCAACGACTGGGAAATCACCGAGGAACGCTATGACCTGTCGCCCGAGACCTGGGACTACCTGAAACGGGAAGGCTTCTTCGGCATGATTATTCCGAAGCGTTACGGCGGCCTGGAATTCTCCGCCAATGCCCATTCGGCCATCGTCATGAAGGTCGCCAGCCGCAGCATCTCGGCCGCCGTGACCGTGATGGTGCCGAATTCGCTGGGTCCGGCGAAACTGTTGCTGACCTATGGCACCGAGGCGCAAAAGAATTATTACCTGCCGCGACTGGCAACAGGTGAAGACATCCCCTGCTTCGCCCTGACCGGTCCGGATGCCGGCAGTGACGCCGCCTCCATGCCGGACACCGGCGTGGTCTGTCGACAGTCATTCGACGGCAAGGACGACGTACTCGGTATCAGACTCAACTGGGAGAAACGCTACATCACGCTGGGCCCGGTGGCGACGCTG
>JAOULY010000316.1 GCA_029881775.1 Gammaproteobacteria bacterium | reverse complement strand
AAAAGAGTATCTTTTAACTCGGCATGCCCTTTCTCCATCATATGCATGTATTCAAAGACTGCAGACCACACTACCGTTGCGCCTATAACAAACAGTGCCAGGTAGTGAAATACGTCCACCAGGACGTTGCCGATTCTTTGTATTTTATCTGCCTGAAGATTCATGAGAAATTCCCGGGTCCTGACGTTTGCGTTGAACTGCCCCTGGCGGCGCAGCGACAGCGAAGGGAGGATGAGGTCCAGGGTCTGCTCGAGCGACCTGTTATGCGTTTTCCTCCATTAAATACTCATAACCTTCAGTGTCTGTAAATGATTCTATGCCTTCTTTTTCAATTGTATTTACTGCTGTTTCAATCGCCAGTCGGGCGCTTGAAAATAATTCCAGCCAGTTAGAGTTGATCCCGTATTCATTCCGGACTGAGAGTTGCCATTTTTTATTTCCCACCTTCCTGGCGATGGCTGTTAATTTTGCCCCGTCTTTTAATACGTCCCTGAAAAATACCGCATCTTCCCTGCCGGTTACATCTTCCATGATGTTTCTCCTGGTACTCATTCAGTTCTTTTATATACAAATACCATCAGGTGACCGAATGTCGTTTATCAATGGTTGATTGTTGAGCATAGCACTAGCTGTCACCAGGCAGGTCAGCCGTTTGCCCTGATTGTTGTCATGTTATGGAGGCCCGGCTGAATACGCAAATAGCGCAACATGTGTGGTGGCGACTGATTTTCCTGTGGCTGTCGCCGGGGCGGTATTATTGGCCGCATGGAAACCTTGCCTGACTATCTCCGTGCCGGTCTCGATATCGTATCCATTGGTCTCAATCCGTCGTTGCCTTCTGTGCGCGACGGTTTCTATTTCGCCAACCCGCGTAACCGGTTCTGGCGGGCGCTGAATGCCAGTGGACTGGCGGGGGAGCCGCTTGAACCGGGTATTGCGGCGATGGAAAAATTATTTGCGGCCTGTGCTATTGGTTTTACCGACGTGGTGAAACGCCCCACGGCCGGTGGGCACGAACTGCGTGCGGCAGACTACAGGGAATGGGCGCCGGTGTTGCACAAGCGGTTGTTGCAGTACCAGCCGCGGATTGCCTGGTTCCAGGGCAAGCAGGCCTATGCCAATTACCTGAAATACGCCATGGAATCAAAGCCATCCATTGACTGGGGCGAGCAGGCGTTGCGCATTGGCGATAGCCGGGTGTTCGTCACGCCGAACCCGAGTCCGGCCAATGCGGCTTTTTCGCTGGACGACCTGGTCGACTGGTATGCGCAGCTGGCGTATTTGCGTGATTCGCTGTGCCGGGCGGCAATTGGCTGAGCATTGCCTATACTCACCGTGAGAGTTTGTGAACCAAAGGGAGGGTTTGGTAATGGCTATCGCAATGACAGTTTCTGAGTACCTGGCGGATCATGGCGTCGCCTACGATGTGTTGACGCATCCGCATACCTTGAACAGCAACCAGAGCGCGCGGGCATCGCATGTGCCGGGTGGGCGGCTGGCAAAATCCGTCGTGCTGGAAGACGATGACGGCTACGTGATGGTAGTCCTGCCGTCAGACCGTCATGTGGATCTCGGTGAGTTGCACCGGTTAACGAACCGTAACCTGGGGCTGGCGAGTGAATATGAGTTGCGCAGCCTGTTTTCGGATTGCGAAACGGGCGCGTTACCGGCAATCGGTCCGGCCTATGGTATTGAAACGCTGGTAGATGAGGCGATTGCCGAACAGGCGGAGGTGTGGTTTGAGGCCGGTGATCACGAGCAGCTGATCCATGTCAGCCACGAGGATTTCACTGCGCTGATGGGTGAGGGCGTGCGTCGCGGGCGTTTCAGTCACTGATCGCCCGAGCGAGTTGCGCCGCTCTAGAGGCCGAAGGCCTGTGTGCTCCAGCTAACGCCGCCGACGGCGGCCTCGGGATGCTGCTGGTGGATCCTGGTTTCAACATCCGCGATCTGCGTTTCCGGTACGTCTACCAGTAACAGGATTTCGCCGTGTGTCAGTGCGTCGCGGAATTCACCCAGGTGGGAGCTGGGGATGGACGTCAGGTGCAGGCCGAACATGAAATTGCCGATCATGATCGCGGCCGGGATCAGCAGCCACCAGCTGGGTCCATGCACGATCGGCAATATGATTAATGCAATCAGTGCCAGGGTAAAACTGGCCATGTTGATGTTCCAGCAGGATTTTTCGACACGTTTCGCGACGTCATTTTTCTGGCGAGGCGTTGCTATCGGCAGGCCATCCAGCCGGGTGCGCGGATCACCCAGCGCATGGATGTGTTTTTTGTCGATGCCATGTTCAACCAGTTCATCCACTACGCTCAGTGCATGCTGACGGTCCGGAATCAGGAAATACAGTCGTCTATCCATAGCTCCCCCCGTATCTTATTGGTTCACCAGCTTAAACAGTTTTTTCTGGTGCCACCCCTGTACTTCAGTATAGCTGTCCTCTAACACTAAAGTACTAGCCGCATTTTCTCTCAGTCGCCCGAATATAACAACCATGCGACAGCGATTCGCATGTCGGCCGGGGTTGATGCAAAAGGTCGGCTGTTTCGACTGTGTCCTGCTATTTGTGTTGACACTCCAAAGGTCCTGCAAGACAATAGCGGGCTTGCATTTTTGGAGGGGTTCCCGAGTGGTCAAAGGGATCAGACTGTAAATCTGACGGCTCAGCCTTCGGAGGTTCAAATCCTCCCCCCTCCACCAAACGGTGGAATAGCAGGTAATTAAAGACGTTTTTAGGTGGCAGGAGTGCTGGCCTGGCGGGTGTAGTTCAACGGTAGAACCTCAGCCTTCCAAGCTGATGACGTGGGTTCGATTCCCATCACCCGCTCCAGAAATACAGGGAATAAACCCTGGGTTTTTTACCGGATTATCTCGGTGAGAACGGAGGAAATTAAATGGGGTCAGCCCCCGATATGCAGGCAAGCATCGGCGGCTGACCCCATTTAATTTGAAAGTTTTTGCCCATATAGCTCAGTCGGTAGAGCACTTCCTTGGTAAGGAAGAGGTCACCGGTTCAAATCCGGTTATGGGCTCCAGGACAATTGGAAATAGTTAACTCAGCGAAGCGCTAACCGAAAGGGGAGTCAGACGTAATGTCAAAGGAAAAATTCGAACGAACGAAGCCGCATGTCAACGTAGGCACGATTGGTCACGTTGACCATGGAAAGACGACATTGACTGCAGCGATCACGAAGGTGATGGCGGAGCAGCAGGGCGGTGT
>JAOULY010000314.1 GCA_029881775.1 Gammaproteobacteria bacterium | reverse complement strand
CATGGTGATGAATTGCAATCCCGGCGCCGGGCAGTCGGTCTATCACATCCACCTGCACGTGCTGGGTGGTCGCCCGATGACCTGGCCGCCGGGGTGAAGCTTGAAATATGGGTGTATTAAGATGCTGATTCCACCCACCCAAGTATAAAAATGCATCCCCAGGGAGAGGGGATATTTATGGCCTTGGAGATAGCTCATTAAAATAACGACGTCGTTGCGAGTGAAACGAAGCAATCTCCTGACAGTATTTCAATACCTTGCAGATTGCTTCATCACTACGCTCCTCGCAATGACGGACTTTTCAAAGATCCCCTCTCCCCAACCCTCCCCCTGAGGGGGAGGGGGTTACTGAGTGAACGAAGACAGCCGGTGCCATCCTCTCTCTCCGGGACGCCGACAGGGATGTCGGTGGTAGAGTAACGCATGGAGCAGTTACCTAGAGAGACAAGGAGAAGGGATAATCGAGATGCCAGCTAGCGCATCCCCTCTCCCTCAGGGAGAGGGCCAGGGAGAGGGGATAATGAAGCAGATATTATTGTACATCTCGCTGCGCGCTCCCCATGTCTCTACATGGGGGTGTTACGCGATAACCATGACGTCAGGCATAAGACCGGAAATTCAATCTCCGACCGTTGCGTTACCGGTCGACTCTACTGACTTTGCAGTTTCCGGTAACTGTCCATTCTGCGCTGGCTGATGTGGCCGCTTGCAAGTGCAGCGGTGATTGCACAGCCCGGTTCGCCGAGGTGCAAACAGTTGTTGAAATGGCACTGGCCGAGATACGGGAAGAAGTCGCGGAAGCCATTGGCAAGTACACCCGGATCGATGTCACCCAGTCGGAAATCACGCACGCCCGGTGAATCAATCAGGTCACCGCCACCCGGTAGATGGTAGAGCGTTGTTGCGGTGGTGGTGTGCTTGCCCTGGCCGGACGCCTCGGACAGTTTGCCGATGGTAATGTCCTGCTCCGGCAGCAGGCGTTTCACCAGCGAGGATTTGCCGACCCCGGACTGGCCAACCAGGATGCTGGTTTTGCCCGCCAGTTCACGCTTGAATGCATCGATGCCGGTGTTTTTCAGTGCGCTGGTAAACAGGTGTTTATAGCCGATACGGTCGTACTCGTGCATCAATGTCTCGATACTGGCCCGTTGTTCGCTGCCCAGCAGGTCGGCCTTGTTGATGATGATCAGCGGTATCGCGCCGGTCAGCTCGGCGGCGATCGTGTACTTGTCGATCAGGTAGGCGTCCAGGGTGGGTTCGGTGGCGGCCTCGATGACGATCTGGTCGATATTGGCTGCCAGTGGTCTTTGCCGTTTGTTGCCATCCGTTTTCAGCATGACGCTTGCACGTGGCTCCAGCGTTTCAACAACGCCGCTATGCTCGCCGGTCTTCAGCCAGGTGACGTGATCGCCACAGACGATCTGTTCCAGCCCGCGGCGCGTGACGCAGCGATACAGTTCACCGTGTTCGTCTTCAACCAGTAGCTGTTTGCCGTAATTGGCGATGACCAGGCCGCGTGCTGCGGTGTTGCCGGGGGATTCGTCAGGTGAGGTTTGTGTGTCGCGCGTGCGCCTGGATGACATGGTGCTGACTATTGGTCTGCTGCGTGCAGCAGGGCGTCGATCTTTGCAGCACAGATAAAATCGTTATCTGACAATCCACCGATGGAGTGCGTGCTGAAGTGGATAACGCAGCGGTTGTAGCCAACCTCGAGGTCCGGGTGGTGGTCTTCCCGGTGGGCAATCCACGCCAGCGCGTTTACAAAGGAAATGGTTTCGTAATAGTTGCCGAATTTGCACTGACGTGTCACCGATGTGCTGTCAGCATCCAGTGTCCAGTCAGCGTGCAGGGCGCCCATCATTTCGCGTGCCTCTGCAGGCGTCAGTGCGGGATCGCCTTGCTTGCAGGGAGAGCAGCGCCTGCTGGTGAGTGCAGCAGCCGTCATCAGGGATCAGAACTTGTAGAACGACTCGTTGAGATAAGCGGTAACGTCGTTGATATCGTCATCAAACCACTGCAGTCCGAGTGTCAGCTCGCAACGCTTGACCTGCTTGCTGAGTCCATCGAGCGTAGTGACGCGACGATCATTGCGGGTGTAAACGCCATCATCGTGACAGGACATGCAGTTCTCCTGTTGCAGGCTTTTGCCGTGACTGATGTCGGCGGCCATGCCTGATACAGGGATGGCAAACATGATTGCGAAAAGCAGGTTATAAGAATGGTTTTTCATGGCAGTACCTACCCGGTTGTGACTATGCGTTCATACTACCGTAAATATGGTCGATCCGCACCGGTGCCGGCGGGTGTGAATCGTGCCAGGCGGAGTACAGCGGGTCGGGTGTCAGGGTGCTGGCATTTTCGCGGTACATCTTGACCAGCGCATTGACCAGGTCCTGGCCGCTGGACTGCCTGACGGCATAGGCATCGGCCTCGAATTCATGTTTGCGCGACAGGCTCGATAGCAGCGGCTGCAGGATAAAGGTAAACACCGGCAACACCATCATGAACAGCATCAGGGTCATCCATGATGATGGCTGGCTGACGCCAAGGCCGGTGAAAAACCACGTCTGGCCGGCGAGCCAGCCGAGCAGGGCGAGCGCGCAGAAACTCAGTGCCATGGTCGACAGCAGCCGTTTCTGGATATGTTTCAGGCGGAAGTGGCCGAGTTCGTGTGCCAGGACCGCCTCGATTTCGTCGGGCTCCAGCGATTCCAGCAGGGTGTCGAAGAAGACGATGCGCTTGTTGCTGCCGAATCCGGTGAAGTAGGCGTTACCGTGTCCGGAGCGGCGCGAGCCGTCCATGACGAATATGCCCTTGCTGCGAAAACCGCACTTGTCCATGAGTGCCTGGATGCGTTGCTTGAGTGATTCGTCATCCAGTGGCGAGAACTTGTTGAACAGCGGCGCAATGATGGCCGGGTAGGCCCAGAACATGACCAGCGTGAAGGCCATCCAGACGGCCCACACATACAGCCACCAGAGGCTGCCGGCAGACTCCATGATCCACAGTGCCAGCGCGATCATCGGTCCGCCGATCACGGCCAGCAGCACGGCGTTTTTCAACAGGTCGGCAATGAAAACGCCCGGCGTGGACCGGTTGAAACCGAAGCGTTCCTCGACCACAAAGGTGTGGTACACGCTGAACGGCAGGTCGAGCAGGGTCATGATGACCATGGCGCTGAGTATGAGTGCGGTGCCGGTCACGATCGGGCTAAAGCCTGCCGTGCGCCACGCT
>JAOULY010000315.1 GCA_029881775.1 Gammaproteobacteria bacterium | reverse complement strand
AGCGGGGATCAGGCGGGTGCGAATAAATGAAGGTGTGTTTTTCATGGTGGAGGATTATTCCACAGCAGCGCGGTCAATACATCCGTTATGCAGGGCTGTAGTGATCACCTATGGATAAGCCAGTGACTGTGCGTGAATTAATCGCCCGGGGTGCCCGGCAGTTTGAGCAGTGCAACCTTGTTTACGCACACGGCACGGACAATGCCCTCGATGAGGCCGCGTCACTGGTCCTGTATGCGCTCGATATTGGTTACGATCAGCCTGACAGTATCCTCGATACAGTGCCCGAAGAGGCGGGGCTGAAGCGTGCGCAGGCGTTGCTTGCCGCGCGCATGGACAGCCGCAAGCCGGCTGCCTACCTCATCAACCAGGCATGGTTTGCCGGCAGGCCGTTCTACGTGGATGAGCGGGTGCTGGTGCCGCGCTCGCCGATTGCGGAGCTCATCGAGGCACGTTTCGTGCCCTGGATAGACCCGGACAGGGTCGGGGCGGTACTCGACCTCTGTACCGGCAGCGGCTGTATCGGTATCAGCTGTGCGCATGTTTTTCCCGCAGCAACGGTAACGGCATCGGATATTTCGGCCGGGGCTATTGCCGTGGCGGAAGAAAATGCCCGGCGACACGGTGTGGCTGGCCGATTGCGGCTGATCGAGTCAGACCTGTTCGACGGCCTGCCCGCGGACAGCTACGATATTATTGTTTCGAATCCACCGTATGTTCCGCTGGCGGAGTATGCCTCGCTGGACGAGGAATTCCGTCATGAGCCGGGCCTGGGCCTGGTTGCCGGCGATGACGGGCTGGATATCGTCGTCAGGATTCTCCGTGATGCGGCGGGTTTTCTGCGACCGGGTGGCATCCTGGTCGTGGAGGTCGGCTATACCAGCGAGATATTGATCGAACGGTTTCCTGCAATACCATTTGTCTGGCTTGATTTCGAGTATGGAGGCGAAGGCGTGTTTTTGCTCGATCACGCACAATTACTCGAATACCACCCGGTATTCGAGGCGGCCGCCGCCGGGTAATGGAAGAACGGGAGTATGAAACTGCATGACCAGCAGGCCCAGGACCGGGGAGGAGTATGCCGCGCTGGTTAAACAGGCGATTGACGAGCTTGAAGATATTATCGAGGCGTCGAACTTCGATGTCGATGAGATCGACGCGAATCTGGGCTATGTTGAGGTGCTGATGCGCGAGTTGCGTGAGATGCGCGACGCCATGCGCAAGGGAACCTATCAGTTCGGACGTCAGGATTTGCCGCTGATGCGCATTGTAAAACAGCACACGGAACAGGACCTGCCGTGTATCCGGCTTTTTTATGCTATCAACCAGACCCACCGCATGGGCCTGGCGATTGACGCAGACTGATGCCGCCGGCGCCTATTTGTCCGGTCGGTAAATCAGGCCCGGCCTGATCAACAGTTCGTCCTTGTTTAGCTGGCTGAGCGGAAACTCGCCATCGATATTCTCGGCGATTCGATCGAATACATAGGTGCAGTTGCGCGTGGTGATTTTTTCGGCTATCGGGTGTCCCAGGTAATTACCCACCTGGTTTCCTTTGGTTGCTAGTGATTGTGACACGTTTCATCTCCCGGGTCGGAATAATACAGCTACAGGGAGCCTATCGGTCGTGCGGCGATCTCCTTTAGCAGCCGCGCTGGAAGCAGGGCGAGCTCGCTCACAAACCTGTTCAAAACTATTTTGTTCAGCCGGATAGTGCAACCGGCTGGCCGGAGTGGTTACAATGGCCGGATGTCAGGTAACTCCATCGGCAAGCTTTTCACGGTAACCGGTTTTGGCGAGAGCCATGGACCGGCACTCGGTTGCATTGTGGACGGTTGCCCGCCCGGGCTGGAGCTGTCCGCAGACGACCTGCAGGGCGACCTGGACCGCCGCAAACCGGGAAAATCCCGGCATACCACACAGCGTCGCGAGTCCGATGAAGTGCAGATACTGTCCGGTGTTTTCGAGGGACGCACCACCGGCGCGCCAATCGGCATGATTATTTACAACACGGACCAGCGCTCGAAGGATTACTCGAAAATAATGGACCGTTTTCGTCCCGGGCATGCCGACTACACCTACCAGCAAAAATACGGCATGCGCGATTACCGCGGTGGCGGGCGGTCATCCGCGCGTGAAACGGCGATGCGGGTGGCGGCCGGCGCGATTGCCCGCAAGTACCTGCGTGTGCGTTATGGAATACAGATCCGTGGTTATCTGGCGCAGCTGGGCCCGATCAAGCTGGCATTGAAGGACTGGTCCGCCGTCGAGCAAAATCCGTTCTTTTGCCCCGACCCGTCACGGCTCGAGGAGCTGGAAACCTATATGGACGCCCTGCGCAAGGAAGGCGATTCCATCGGTGCCCGCGTCAATGTCGTTGCCAGCGGTGTGCCGCCGGGCCTGGGTGAGCCGATATTCGACCGGCTTGATGCCGAGTTGGCGCATGCACTCATGAGTATCAATGCCGTCAAGGGTGTGGAGATCGGCGCCGGCTTTGACAGCGTCACGCAGAAAGGCACCGAGCATCGCGACGAGCTGACGCCGGCCGGGTTTATCGGTAACCACGCCGGTGGCGTGCTGGGTGGAATTTCCAGCGGCCAGGACATCCTTGCGAGCATCGCGCTGAAGCCAACCTCGAGCATCCGGATTCCCGGCAAGACGATCGACATCGACGGCAAGCCGGTCGAAATCGTCACCACCGGCCGCCATGATCCCTGTGTCGGTATCCGTGCTACACCGATTGCCGAGGCCATGCTGGCCATCACCCTGATGGACCACATGCTGCGGCAGCGGGCACAGAATATGGATGTCACCTCGCAAACGCCTGTTATACCTCCCAGCGCAGCTGACTGACCGCCTGCCGCCATCACCGTATTCCGTGATGCCATGATTTACTGGCGACTGTCCGGTTTCTACCTGTTCTATTTCGCCTCGCTGGGGGCACTGGTCCCGTACTGGGGGCTGTATCTTAAATCGCTGGGCTTCGATGTCACCCAGATCGGTCAGTTGATCGCCATTCTGCTGGCCACCAAGATCGTGGCGCCCAACGTGTGGGGGTGGCTTGCCGATCACACCGGTAATCGCATGTCGATCGTGCGGCTCACCTCGCTGCTGGCAGTGCTGACGTTTGCCGGCGTGTTTCTCGATAGCGGCTTCTGGTGGCTGGTTTGTGTGATGACCGCGTTCAGTTTTTTCTGGAACGCCTCGCTGCCGCAGTTCGAGGCAACCACCATG
>JAOULY010000031.1 GCA_029881775.1 Gammaproteobacteria bacterium | reverse complement strand
ACGCGGGCCTATGGACATCACCTGATTTACCTGTTCCTCGGCGGCTTCCTGATCGCGGTGACCATGGAAAAGTGGAACCTGCATCATCGTATTGCCCTGCATACCATTCGCATGGTCGGTGTCACGCCGCAACGTATCGTGCTGGGCTTCATGCTGGCGACGGCGTTTCTGTCCATGTGGATCAGCAATACCGCCGCGACCATGATGATGGTGACCATCGCGCTGGCGGTATTGCATGAAATTTCGCATGAAGTCGAACATCAGCCGGGTGAGTTCCGCTTTGCCACGGCGCTGGTGCTGGGGATCGGTTATGCCGCCACCATCGGCGGGGTGGCAACGCTTATCGGTACGCCACCGAATGCAATCTTCGCCGGTGTCGTCGAGAAGACCTATGGCTACAGTGTCGGCTTTCTCGACTGGATGCGATTCGCCTTGCCGTTGTCCATTGTCATGCTGGTGCTGACCTGGTTCTACCTGACCCGCATACTGTTCCGCAGCGAAATCGCACATCTGCCGGGCGGGCGTGATGTTATTCGCCAGCAACTCGCCGGTCTCGGTCCCATGTCACGCGAAGAAAAGGCCGTCGGCATCGTGTTCGTTTCGGTGGCGCTGCTGTGGGTGCTGCGGGGGCTGTACAATCCGCCGGCACTGTCGATGATCAAGGACTCGACCATCGCAATAGCCGGCGCACTGGTCCTGTTTATGATTCCCGTGAACCTGAAGAAGCGCGAGTTCCTGCTTGACTGGAAAACGGCGGTGACCATTCCCTGGGATATCATCATCCTGTTCGGCGGTGGCTTCGCGCTGGCGCAGGGTTTCAGCGATACCGGGTTGACCGGCTGGCTGGCCGAACGCCTGACAGTGCTGCAGGGCGTCGAGGTGTTGCTGGTGATCGGGGCCGTGGTCCTGCTGGTGATCTTCCTGACGGAAATAACGTCCAATACCGCCACGGCATCATTGTTACTCCCCGTCACCGGCGCGCTTGCCCAGGCGACCGGCGTACACCCGTACGGCATGATGGTGGCCGCCGTCGTGGCGGCGTCGTTTGCGTTCATGTTGCCGGTTGCAACGCCGCCGAATGCCATTGTCTATGGCAGTCGCTATGTAACCATTATGCAGATGGCAAAGGCCGGAATCTGGCTGAACCTGACCGGGGCGGTGCTGATTACCGCCTTCGTCTATTACCTGTTGCCGCGCGTGTGGGGGATTACGTTGTAAGCTGTCCGGGTCAGTCGCTTACCCTGGCGAGGATGTTGACGGTAAACACGATGTGTTCAAGAAAGGCCTGGGTATCACGTGCGCCGGCCGCAATGTTCATGCGGACCCGTTTGTCCGATTGATCATATTCGCCGGCAGCACCGAATATTTCCCAGCCGGCAAAGCTGGCGACGCCATCGGTGCGTGTGCCACCCAGCGATGCGCTGGCCAGTATATTAATGACTTCATCGCTGTCGTTGTAGCAACAGCCGATTTCGAAACACACCACCTCCAGTGACCAGCGCGGGTGTGGCAGGCCGCCACAGAGTTCCACTTCCGCAATACCGCTGTGCATGAACAGGCGGTTGGCGCCATTCGGGCCGTTTACGTGTACTTCCATTTCCTGCATGTTAGTCAGGCGCTTAGGCGTGATGATGTTGGTGTAGTCCATTAATAACCTCCAGGCGGTAGCTTGTTGCTTATCCGTTATTTATTTGACGATACCTCACGCCAGAATGGAAGTACAGGTTGGCCAGCGGGATTTGGCGTGCAGCGATATCGCGTATCGCGCCGTGACGAGGTACCGGCCGGATAATTGCGGAATTACCAGGCGTGGAGCCGTAATAACGAGAGCGGTTTTTACGCGCAGCGGCACGACGGGCCGGCTGGAACCGGGCAGTGTTGCCGTCACCCTTCCATCAGGTGATCAAGCTTGTCGTCCATATGCAGTTCGGTCAATTCGGTAAAACCGCCAATACACTCGCCGTCGATAATGATCTGGGGAACCGTGCGTGCACCGTTGGTGGCCCTGGCAAACTCGCGCCGTGCCGACATGTCGGAATCGATCATCGCCTCTACATAGGGGATGTTCCATTTAGTCAGCATTTGTTTTGCTTTTACACAAAACGGGCAATTTGCCGTACTGAACACCTTTACTCTGGCCATGTTGTTTCCGTTACCTGGTTAGGGAACCTCTGATTAATCCGTCATTGCGAGGAACAAAGTGACGAAGCAATCTCCAAACAGCTTATCCTACAGTACGAGATTGCCACGCTTCGCTCGCAATGACGGGATTGTTCCAATAAATCAGAGCTTCCTTGGATTTTATCAGGGCGTCATTATACTGATAAGCCGGATGCGGCAGGCAAGCCCCGTGCCGCGGCGGTTGCGGTGATCAGCTTGCGGGCAGTTTCCGCGGTCTCAGCAGGTTTAACAGCCGGACGCTGCCAGGCGCAGGTGTGTTGCCGGTGAACTCGAGGTGTGCGAGTGCTGCGGTCGGCATGATTTTCCGGTGGCCGGAATGGGCAGCGGCATCTCCGGCCAGGTACAGCAGGAGATCCTCGAGGCCGGGATTATGGCCAATCAGCATCAGTGGTTCCGGGGCGGCGGATATATCCCGCAATACTGCTAACAGGTCACCGAGGCTTGCCAGGTACAGGCGCTCGTCGTGGTAGATGCGATCAGTCGAGATATCGGCGCCGTTGCATACGAGCAGCGCGGTTTCATTGGTGCGTACCGCGGGTGAGCAGGCGATATATGCCGGTATCAGGCCGTTTTCTGCAAGCCACTTTCCCATTCTTGGCGCATCCCGCAATCCACGCCTGGACAATGGCCGGCTGAAATCATCCGTGGCACCTGAGTCCCAGTCGGATTTTCCGTGACGCATTAGCAGCAGTGTTCTGTTTGTTGTCATATCGATACTGTAAAGGTACAGTTTTACAGGTTAGCATTTTTATCACACCACAAGGAAAACATCCTGGCCAGTTTCGCAGACAGCAGCTCGCATGATCCGTCGAGCGACCGGGTAGTCGCCGCCGTTGATCTTGGTTCCAACAGTTTTCATATGATCGTGGCGCGTATCGAAGAAGGCGCGTTGCGTGTCGTCGACCGGCACCGCGAGATGGTGCGCCTGGCAGATGGCCTTGATGACAGGAATATGCTGAGTGACGAGGCGCGCTGGCGCGCGCTCGGCTGCCTGCGCCGGTTTGGCCAGCGATTGCGCGAACTGGATTCAAGGGATGTACGTGCCGTTGGCACCAATACCTTCCGTGCTGCGGATAATGCAGCGGAATTCCTCGAACAGGCGGAGCAGGCGCTGGGTCATCCAATCGATATTATTTCGGGTGTCGAAGAGGCGCGACTTATTTACAGCGGCGTGTCGCGCAGCCTGGAGACGCAGGACGAACGCCGGCTGGTGGTGGATATCGGTGGCGGCAGCACCGAGCTCATACTCGGCGACGGCCTCGAGGCGCAGTATATGAACAGCTTCTACATGGGTTGCGTCAGCATGAGTCAGCGCTACTTCAGTGACGGGGTGATCGACGAGGCGCGCATGCAACTGGCGGAGACGGCAGCCAGGCAGGAGCTTGAACCGGTTGAAAGCAGGTACCAGGGCGCGCGCTGGGACCGGGCGCTGGGCGCGTCCGGGACTATCAAGTCCGCTGCGCGCATTGCCTTCGAGAGTGGCTGGTGCGAAGAGCAGGAAGTGATCAGCAAACGGGCGCTGAAGCAGATACGCAAGTCGCTGATAGAAGCCGGTCATTTCGATAACATCAAGCTTAAAGGGCTGGTGAGCCAGCGTATCCCGGTCGTTTGTGGCGGGGTCGCGATCCTGCGTGCGTTGTTCAGCGTGCTGAAGATTGACGAGATGCGTGTGTCATCCGGTGCGTTGCGCGAAGGCCTGCTGCATGACCTGGTCGGGCGCATACAGCATCATGATGTGCGTGACCGCAGTGTCGGCCTGCTTGCGGCGCGCTGCAATGTTGATGAGGCGCAGGCTGAACGTGTGCGCGACATTGCGATGTTGCTGTATGAAAAGGTCGCCGATAGCTGGAAAATATCGGATGAAAGTTACGGGCAGATGCTTGCCTGGGCGGCGCAGTTGCATGAATGCGGCACCATGGTTGCGTTTAACCAGTATCACAAGCATGGCGCCTACGTTATCAGTAATGCCAACCTGAACGGGTTTTCCCAGCAGGAACAGCAGTTGCTGGCGGTGCTGGTTCGGTCACACCGGCGAAAATTTCCACTCGCTGACGTCAAGGCACTACCGGCACGGTGGTCGAAACAGGCCTTGCGGCTGGCTATTCTGCTGCGAATAGCCTTTACCCTCAATCGTGGGCGAACCGATACCGGCCTGTCACAACTGGATGTAAAGGTGAGCAAGAACAGTATCGATCTGATCATACCTGCCGACTGGCTCGATTTTCACCCGCTGACGAACGCAGACCTGGTGACCGAATCCGGATTGCTGGCGCCGACCGGCTACAGCCTGGCCGTGAATTCGCGGCCTCTCGGCTGAAAGCAGCCCGGGTCAGTTGTGCGCTGAGCGTGAATTGATAAATAAGCGTTCCCCCGGAGGCGCGAAGTGAAGGATCGGGGACAAGTTAAAATATTCGTTTAATACTATCCCTTCTCGCCAATCCACCCCTGCGGGGGAAGGAAGCTAGTGGCGGCCCTCCGCTACGATTCAGCCAGAGATTCGAGCAGCATATTCTGTGCTGTCACCGGCGTTTCTGTTGGGGTCTCACGCGTGTAGTTGCCGTCCGCGTTCAGTGTCCATGCCTGGGTGTTGTCTGACAGGTATAACTGCAGCTCGCTGATGATGCGGTCGCGGAAGTTCTCGTCGAGGATCGGAAATGCAACCTCGACCCGGTTAAACATGTTGCGTTCCATCAGGTCGGCGCTGGCAAGGTAGAGTTGTTCGTCGCCACTGTTGTGGAACAGGTAGACGCGGGTGTGTTCGAGGAAACGCCCGACCACAGAGCGTACTCGAATGTTGTCGGAAATGCCGGGAATGCCCGGCCGCAGGCAGCACATGCCGCGCACGATCAAATCGATTTTCACGCCGGCATGCGAGGCGCGATACAGTGCCTGTATCGCTTGCGGTTCGGTCAGCGCGTTGACCTTGATCAGTATGCGTGCGTCGGCACCGGCGCGTGCATGCTCGGCCTCGCGGTCAATCCACTTGATCAGCCTGGAATGCAGGGTGAAGGGCGACTGCAACAGATTGTTCAGTTTTGCCACTTTACCGAGGCTGGTTAACTGCATAAACACGTTATGCACATCCTCGCCGATCGCGGGGTTGCTGGTCAGCAGTCCATAGTCGGTGTACAGGCGCGCGGTGCGCGGGTGATAGTTGCCGGTACCCAGATGGACGAAACGATTCAGGCTCTTTTTGCGGCCCCGGCGCACGATCAGCAGCATCTTTGCATGCGTCTTGTAGCCGACGACACCGTAAACGACATGTGCGCCGGCCGCCTGCAGGCGGTTGGCAAGTTCGATATTCTCGGCCTCGTCAAATCGTGCGCGCAACTCGATCACGACCGTGACTTCCTTGCCCGCACGTGCGGCACCCGCAAGCGCTGCGACGATTAATGAGCCCGGTCCCGTGCGGTACAGTGTTTGCTTGATGGCCAGCACGTCCGGGTCGCTGGCTGCCTGCTTGATCATGTCAATGACAGGCAGAAACGATTCATACGGGTGGTGCAGCAGGATATCGCCATCACTGATAGCATCGAAAATATTCTTGTTGCCGCGCAGTCGTGCCGGCAGGCCGGCAGTAAAGCCTTTGAACTTGAGGTCGGCGCGGCCGACAATATCGTACACCGCCAGCATGCGGTTCAGGTTCACCGGTCCATTCGCCTGGTAGACGTCTGTGTCTGTCAGCCTGAATTCGCGTAACAGGTATTTACGCAGCTCGGCAGGGCAGTTGTCAGCAACCTCCAGGCGAACCGTTTCGCCATAGCGGCGTGCGCTGAGTTCGCCTTCCAGTGCGCTGGCCAGGTCCTCGATTTCCTCTTCGTCCACGAACAGGTCGCTGTTGCGTGTAACCCGGAATTGATAGCAGCCGGTGCTCTTCATGCCCGGAAACAGATCGTCGACATAGGCATGAATGATGGATGACAGGAACACCATGGTATTGGGTTTGCCGTCACATATATTTTCCGGCAACTGGATAATGCGTGGCAGTACCCGCGGCGCCTGTACCACGGCGCGTGCAGAGGCACGTCCGAATGCATCCTTTCCTTCCAGCGATACGATGAAGTTAAGGCTCTTGTTAAGGACGCGAGGGAACGGATGTGCCGGGTCAAGTCCGAGTGGACTCAGGATTGGTGTCAGCTGTTTGTGGAAAAAATTACGCAGCCATTTTTCCTGTTTGCTTGACCACTCTGAACGCTTCAGGAAGCGGATGTCCTCGGTTGCCAGCTCCGGGATCAGTTCATCGTTGAGAATACGGTACTGTTCGTCGACAAAATCCCGTACACAGGCGGACAGCGTTTTAAGTACTTCACCGGGGGTCTGGTTATCGGGCCCGGTGTGCAGCATGGCGGATTTCTCGCGTTGCTTCAGGACCGCGATGCGAATCTCGAAGAACTCGTCGAGGTTGCTGCTGGAAATGCACAGGTACTTGAGTCGTTCGAGCAACGGTACCGCCGGGTCGCGTGCATAGGCGAGCACACGGCGATTGAATGCGAGCAGGCTGATGTAGCGATTGAAATACAGCTCGGGTTGTTCGAGCAGTGCGTTGTCGAGTTCTTCACTGTCCGCCGGTATGGTTGGCAGGCGTGTATCGAGATTGATAATGTTCGAGTTCATATGTGTTGCCGGCAGGGTCCGGCCCTTGATCCTGTCAGTGACTGCCTGTTTAACATTTTACGACAATATGAATATACACCGCCGGGTCGCCCAGTGGCCGGCCGGTCACCGGGACCCGGCCGGGGCTGGATGTGCCGGACTGATGGCGAATGCCGCCAGTGGGCTGAAATACGTCAGAAAATCGACGTTTTGGGCTTACTGGACCGTCGCCAGCCGATCGATCAGCTGTTTGCCGATCAGGCCCATCAATTCTTCCATGGTGAGGCTGTCAGGTACTTCTTTTACATTGGAAAACCAGATGTTTTCCACCTGGCCGCTTTCATCTGACGACTCGGGAGAGATCAACGGCATCCCAACGAACACGCCCTGGCTGCCATCATCGAGACCTACTGTAATCAACTGAAGTTCAAGAGTTTTCATGGTATTACCTCCATTGTCGCCACGTCCGTGCCCGTTATGGGGTGCCATCGCTGGCAGGATTGAACCTGCACTTAATATGCCATCGGCTGATTCAGCGGCAGGTGAAGCCCATAAGCGGTTATTTACGGAGCGTTCAGCGGGAGGTGTGGCCGGAAAACAGCCGCCAGATGGCGCCAACCGGACGGTCCTGGCCAGTGCAGATGTAGTCAAGGGCGTGGTAGTTATGGGTGGTCCAGCGCATGTGCGTCTCGGCATGCCGGCGGCCGCAGAACAGTAGTTGATCGCCGGCCTGCAGTACCGTGTCATTTTCGGGGACCAGCTGTTCGTTATGGTTCGCGCGTACCAGGAACAGTGGCACACAGGCCAGCAGTTTGCTGCTATCGCGCGGGTCGGTGAGCAGGTGTCCCAGGGTCACGGGAAGTCGTTTGTCGATGGCCTCCAGCAATGCCGGTGTCTGTTCACTGTTGACTGTCAGGGTCCAGGTATCCGGTGGTGCATCGGCGAGAATACCGACCACGCGGCTGACCAGTATGTTGGCCCATTCTTCATTTTCCGAGGTTGCCTTGCGCAGGAAGGCCGACAGCAGCGGGTTGGTCAGCAGGTCAATTATGCGCCGGCCGATCAACAGGCCTGACTGCATGATCATATTGATATCGGCCGCCGCGAAAATCGCGTCGTTGGTGCGCATGTTCTGGCGCGCAACGGTGAACAGCTCCTTGTTGATATCGTGAGCCGTCATGATGATGGACAGGTTGTTGGCGTCGTCATCGGTGCCGGCGACGATGCCGGTCGCGGTTTCCACGCCGGCCTCAACGAGCGTGAAGGCCTCGGTGCCGCGTCCCTGAATGGCCTCTTCAGGGGCGCCGGTCGCCGCCAGGTCATTTTCAACGATGACGGTCTGGATGCCCTTGAACGACAGGCTCTTCTGTATCGCCTTGCCGAAGCGGCCGTAGCCGCAGAGAATCCAGGTCCCGCGTGGCGGGGCGGTGAATTCGGTCAGCGGTGATTCCTGCAGACTGGTCATCCATTCATTGACCAGGTACATGCTGGGCGACTTGAACAGCATCGCGAAGCGCTCGGCAAAGGTGTCGAACGGGTTAATGATGTAGTCGGTGCCGAACGAGGCCATGTTGGCCTCGGAGTCATGCGTTTCAGAGCGGCAAATGACCTGCAGGTCCGGTGCGAGCAGTTTACAGCTGATGGCGATGGTCAGGTTGACATGGTCGATGTCGGTGATGGCGAGGACGCCGGCACATTGCGGATGCTGGAGCCCGGCCGCCAGCAGCATCGAGGAGTCGGTGACGTCCGCGGTCAGTGCCGGGACGTCGACGGGAAAATCCTCCAGCCGCAGGCCCTGGATGCGTTGCTCGTTACGATCAAGGCACACGCAGCGCAGGCCGTCATCGGTCAGTTCACGCACGATCAGGTGACCGGCATCGCCCATGCCGCAGACAATGTAGAAGGGCTCGTGTAGCCGGCGGACGGCACGCGTGAAGGTGGTGAACGCCAGCACCCGTTTGAAAGCCGGATCCTGGATAACGGCGAACAGCGAACCGATCGCGTACAGCCAGGACAGCACCGTCATGTACATGGCGACGGTGGTCCACATACGCTGGATATCGCTGAACGGGTAGGGGATCTCGCCAAAGCCGATGGTCGAGCCCATGAAGCTGACGAAATAGAACGCGTGGAAGAAATTCATGTTCCAGGGATTGCCCTGGTCGTCGACCCCCGGCGCCAGCACCATGCCAAGGATCGAGATCGCATAGGCAAGGATCACCACGATAAGTGGCAGGCGCATGCGCCGCAGCAGCAGGTAGATCAGGTTCTGCATGGCTGTGTATTCCCGTGCGCGGTGTTTAGCGGCGGAACATGACAGTCTCGGTTACCAGGATGATCACCGAGATGATATTCGCCAGCAGCGCGCCGCCGGACAGCGACACGATGCTCGACATCACCATCGGGGTCATGCCGACACCGGTGGCGTGCTCCGCCATGGTCCAGACAATCACCGCGGCGATCAGTTGCAGGTCGGCGACCAGGCTGGTGGCCAGCAGTACCGCGCCGATATGCGCGCGGTCGCCGAATTTCATGATGGTGGCGATCAGGCTGACGACGAGTGCGGCGTACAGTTCATAGACGTTGTGGTGGTTCGGGTTGTCCAGATCGCCGATAAAAAATCCGAAGTTGAGCGTCAGCGAAAGCACGATGAAAAATGCAAACACCACTTTTTCGAGATTCATGAGTGTCTCCTCAAAAGGCCCTGATGCCGGGGCGTGCGTCCAGGTTGCTGCTAACCGTAACAAAGGGTTAGGTTGATAACAATGAATCGGCCCGTAGTTTGTAAAACGTTAACCGGACAACCACAATGGAGGTATGGAGCAGGAACTTTCAGAACAGGCGCGGCTGGAACGACGGGTGGGCAGGATCCACCTCAGGCAGCGCCTCGGTATCGAGCAGGACTACGAGCGCCGGGTGTTCGGCCAGGGCCGGACATTTATCCATATCGAGAACTGGTTTTCACTGCGCGGGTTGATTCGCGGCGCCCTGCGCGGCTCACTGCTGCTCGGCCGCAGTCGCCGCAATGCCCGGCGTATCCAGGTGCGGCATAACCCGCTGGTATTGGCCGGTCTGCCGCCGGCTTTCAAGGGTTTTACCCTGCTGCAGATCTCCGACCTGCATATCGACTTTGCCGATGACTATGCGCATGTGCTGATCGAGACGGTGCGTGACCTGGACTATGATCTGTGCGTGCTGACCGGCGATTACCGGGGTGAGACATTCGGGCCGTTTGATGCGACGCTCAAAGGCCTGCAGCGGCTGCGTGCCTGGCTGACGGGCGAGGTGTACGCAGTACTCGGCAACCATGACACCATTCGCATGGTGCCGGGCATGGAGGACCTGGATATCCGCGTGCTGCTCAACGAGCACGTCGAAATCCGGCGTGGCGCGCACGCGTTCTACCTGGCCGGGGTGGATGATGCGCATTTCTACCGCAGTGATAACCTGGAAAAAACCGCCGATGCTATCCCTGACGGCGCGGCCTCGATCCTGTTGTCGCACACCCCGGAGATTTACTCGCAGGCCGCACATGCCAATTTCGGCGCCATGCTGTGCGGCCACACCCATGGCGGCCAGCTGTGCCTGCCCGGCGGCATCCCGGTATTGCTTAATGCCCGCTGTCCCCGCGCCCTGTGTGCCGGCGCCTGGAAATACAACGGCATGATCGGTTATACCTCGGCGGGTTCAGGGGCATGCGTGGTGGACGTCCGGCTCAACTGCCCGCCGGAAGTGACCCTGCATCACCTGGTTCCGGCCTGACCGGCGCGGTACAGGCGGGACAACAGCAGGTCGATCACGATAAACGCAGCCACGGCGCTGGCCGTATCCGGCAGGCTGGCGCCCAGTTCGGCGTGTAGCAACCAGAGTGGCAGGCAGGCCTCGGGCAACTGGTCCAGCAGCGGGCGGGTACTGCCGGGCGCAAAGTCCGCGCGGCGCTTGATGAAGCTGGAGGCGAGATCGCCAGCCATGGCCAGCAGGCCGAACAGGGCACCATATATATGGTCCAGACCGGCAACCGGCGCAATCAGCGTAGTGGCCGCGACCGCGCCAAGTAGCCCGCGGACAGTTTTATGTGCACCGAACAACCGGCGACCATCGACGAACCGCCGCCCAGCGTCCAGCGGCCAGGCGAATCGTTCACCGAGTAACATTTCGAGTAACACGGGCACCGCGTTGGCAACGACCAGCATGAGCAGCAGGCGGATGATCAGTTCGCTATCCATAAATGCTCCGGCGCTGTGCAGTCATAGTCAGCGCAATTGTGCCGCTGGACAGCTGACAAAAGAAACCCGCCACGAGGGCGGGTTTAAGGGAGGTTGGTGTCGGGCTAACACTCATATATCAAATGCTGCGTATCCACTAGATATTGTCGTTGACGTTTGACCCACTGCAATAGATCGGTGTCGTCAGCGGCAGCACGTTGTATTTCATCAATCCTGCGCGCGGCCTCTTCGAGGCGTTGTGCCTGTTCCATCCTGTCCAGTTGCGATAACTCGTCTACATCGAAGGAAATGTTTTCCAAGCTATCGCCCCCTCTGACAAGACCAGATCAATGAGTAAATGATTACGCCAAGCGGGCCGCGCACTGTCAACCACAAAGGATTGACGGCATTTCCCGGGATTTTCAGGGGAGGAATGCAGGACCCTGATAATGCTCATATATCAGTAGGGTCTAATGTTAATTCTGGACTGAAAAAAATTTCCCGTTCCGTGGGCCTGTATAACCTGTTGTATTAATTATTAATAATTTAAAACAACGGCTACCCGGCGTTGGCGTGGCGCAGAATTGTCTCGTGAAAAAGCAGTTAATTCTTTGAATTTAAGCGTAAAGAAAAAATACCCGGGATCTATTTTAATAAATAAGCAAATTAGCTATTGCTTATTTAAGAAAAGTCTTATATAGTCTTTCTCAGTCATCTGATGACTAACTTTCTTAACCCAAATTTTAAACTTGATTGGAGACATATCATGAAAACTATCGCAACGATCATCACTGCTGCAACCCTGGCTGTTGCCGCTACTTCCGCTTCTGCCTGGGGCTTTGGTCCTTTCGGTAACGACGGTTACAACAATGGCTACAACAATGGCTATGGTGACACTGCAGCTGACGGCGACTTCGACGGCGGCTTCAGCATGAACTTCAGCGGTCGCGGTAGCGGTCGTGGTCACGGTCGTGGTTACAACAGCTACAATGGCTACAACGGTTATGCGCCTTACGGTTATGCGCCTTACGGTTATGCCCCGGTTGTTGCTCCGGTTGCTCCGGTTGCCCCGGTTGCTCCGGTTGCCAAGTAATTTAATTACTTAGCCAGAAAAGCGAAAGGGGCAGCCTTAACGGGTTGCCCCTTTTTTTGTTTGACAGCTGTAGGAGCGGACGCTATCCGCGAACAGACCGGTATACATATTCGCGCATGCCTGCGCTCCTACGGCGTGGCTTCGGGCTATAGGAGCGGACGCTGTCCGCGAACAGACCGGTTATATTCGCGCATCTCTGCGCTCCTACGGC
>JAOULY010000313.1 GCA_029881775.1 Gammaproteobacteria bacterium | reverse complement strand
CTGGTGCTTGTCGACGGTCTTCGACTGTACGTGCCGGACGGATTCCTCGTAGGGCAGGCCGATGAATTCGACCAGTGATGCCAGTGCGGGATGTTGCGGATTAAACATATCTTCCGCGCGGACCAGCAGGTAACGGTCTGCGCCGAAACGTTCCGCCAGCTCCAGGCCATACAGGTTGATTTCCGTCCACCAGAGCAGGCACTTCTCGTACATGTTCAGCTGTTGCCAGCTCTCTGCCAGGGTTTGCCAGTCGACACCCGGATCGCCCGGGCGCGGGATGCAATGCTCGATCCAGTCTTTGCGTCCATAAATATTGTGAGTGGCAAGCGACAGGGCCACGTGCACCGGGTGGCGCACCAGGTGTACCACTCGCAACCTGCCATCGAGCATTTTATCCAGCCACGGCAGCGCGGCGTAGGACGTCCAGCCGGTCTCTATATATAAGCGCTCTGCCAGCGTGTGCCTGATATGCAGCGCATGTCGATACAGTTCCGGCGAGCGGGCGGGTTCGACTGTGTAGTCGTACTGGCGGAGCATGTTGCGTGCAGCGTAGGCTTCCCGTAACGGTTCATGCGTTACTTCGGCCTTGTCGGTGTAATGCTCGGCGAGTGCATCGGCGAGCCATTGTGTGCCGCAGCGTCCCGGCGACAGAAAAAACGCGGCCGACCTGCTGTTTTCCACAAGGTTGCTCCAGAAAGGTGACAGTTAGGCGAATCAAACAAGAGTAGTTGCTGATCTTACCTACCCGGTTACGCGTTACGCAACTTGATCAATGTGAGCGCGGCAATGGCATGCGATCCCCGGGTGGCAGTTTGCCGGCCGCGAGTTTCAGGCTATTCGCTGCCAGGTGTGCGCCCGCGTTGCTTGCGCTGACCCTGTCTAATCGGTATGTTTCCGCTTGCTTCCGGTAGCGTCACTGGCCGGATTAAACCTGGAATGAGCGGAGAAAAACACTTGGGAACCGATGCTGACTGGGAAGAGTGGGGTGCAACCGATCCGTATTTCGGTGTCCTCAGTACCGATGAATATCATGCGGAAAACCTGAGCGAGGAATCACGGGAAAAATTCTTTCTTTCGGGCAAAACCTATATTGACCAGGTGCTGGATGAGATTCGCACTCACCTGGACAGCGATTTCCGGCCCGTGCGCAGTCTTGATTTCGGCTGTGGTGTCGGCCGGCTGGTCATCCCGCTGTGTGGCGCAAGTGACTCGGTCGTCGGCGTGGATGTCTCGGACAATATGCTGGCCGAGGCGGCATCCAACTGCCGTGCAAGAAACCTGGAGAATGTCAGCTTTGTTAAAAGCAATGCCGGCATGACCGGTCTTGACGGCACCTTCAACCTGATTCATTCCTGCCTGGTGTTACAGCATATTCCTGCGCCACGTGGCATGCAGCTGGTGTCTTCCCTGCTTGAACACCTGGAACCGGGGGGTGTTGTGGCAATGCAGTTCTATTACCGCTGCGATGCGCCAAGGCTGGTCCGGTCGCTGGTCAAGTTGCGCTATCGACTGCCGGTTGCAAACTACGCGCGCAACCTGATGCGCGGACGCCCTGTGCGTGAACCGGCCATGCAGTTGCACACCTATGACATGGAAACCATGATCGACATTGCCTATGCGGCCGGCGTAAACAGTATTTATCTTGACCTGTACAGGTACGGGGAATTCCAGAGCGTGACCCTGTACGGGCAAAAGGCGGGGCTTGCCTGAGAAAGCGGCCGTTCAGGCCTGGCCGGCTCAAACCGCGTGCTTGTGCCCGGATTTAAACCGCCAGTCGGTGAAAAACCGGTATCGGTTGCCTTCAGTAGTGGTTGTTCTGGTGTCTACGAACGCAGATAAACGCTATAAAACAATCCCCATTCACGGCATCATTGACTCATGACGACCAATAACGGTAACGGCGACTTGCGCATTGTCATGGCACAGCTGGATTTCCTGGTCGGTGCCATTGATGCGAATGCCGGGAAAATTCTCGATGCCTGCAACCGGGCGCGTGACACGTTTGCTGCGGATGTCATCGTATTCCCGGAGCTGGCCCTGACCGGGTATCCGCCGGAAGACCTGTTATTGCGGCCGCATTTTATTGAACAGGTCGAGGCGGCGGTCGACTATCTCGCGGCCGGAATTTTCGGGGTGACGGCCGTGGTCGGCTATCCGTTGCGCGAGGATGGCCGCCTGTTCAATGTCGCCGGGATTCTTGCGGACGGTGCTGTTACGGCTGTCTATCGTAAACAACATCTGCCCAATTACGGCGTGTTCGATGAAAAGCGTTATTTCCATGCAGGCGATGCACCCTGCGTGGTGCATGTGCGTGATGTGCCGCTGGGGTTAACCATCTGTGAAGATATCTGGGTTGACGGACCGGCCTGCCAGGCGGCCGAGGCCGGCGCCGCCATCCTGCTTAACATCAATGCCTCGCCGTTCCATACCGGCAAGCGCGACGAGCGCGAGCAGATGCTCGGGCTGCGCGCCCGCAACAGCGACTTACCCGTTATCTACACCAACCTGGTAGGCGGGCAGGATGAACTGGTATTCGATGGCGGTTCATTCGTGGTCGATCGCGCGGGTGTGGTCACGCAGCATGCGCCGGCCTGTGTGGAGGGTTTGTTTCCGGTCGATTTCAGGCTTGCTGACCGTCCCGTACCCGTGGCCGGTGACTGTACACCGGCCCAGCCGGAAGCGGCGGCGGTTTATGCGGCACTGGTGCTGGGAGTGCGTGACTATATCAACAAGAACGGCTTTAGCGGCGCAGTGCTCGGTTTGTCGGGCGGTATCGACTCGGCGCTGACGCTGGCCATTGCCGTTGATGCGATCGGTGCGGACCGACTGTCGGTGGTGAGTATGCCGTCGCGCTACACCGCGGACATGAGCATCGAGGATGCGCGCATTGAAGCGGAACTGCTGGGTGTTGAGTACCACGAAATTTCCATCGAGGCACCGTTTGGCAGCTTTCTCGATGTGCTGTCCGACACCTTTCGCGGTACCCGGGCCGACACCACTGAAGAAAATATCCAGGCGCGCTGTCGCGGCATTATCCTGATGGCCCTGTCGAACAAGCAGGGCCGCATCCTGCTGACGACCGGCAACAAGAGCGAGATGTCGGTCGGTTACGCCACGCTTTACGGTGACATGGCCGGTGGTTACGCGCCCATCAAGGATGTGCCGAAATTACTGGTTTACCGTCTCGCCAATTACCGCAACAGCCTGGGCCGGGTTATTCCGCAACGCGTTATTGACCGGCCGCCGTCAGCGGAGCTGGCGCCTGGC
>JAOULY010000312.1 GCA_029881775.1 Gammaproteobacteria bacterium | reverse complement strand
ACTGTCCCAGATGGGTGAACCCTCACCGAGGATGATCGTTGGTCGCAGGATGCACCACGGCAACGCGCTGTTCATTAGCAACTGCTCGGCCTGCGCCTTGGAATCGGCGTAGTGATAACCCTGCCGGTCTTTGAACGACACCGCGATTGAACTCACAAACAGAAAACCCGCCACACCGGCCTGCGTGCACGCCTCGATCAGCTTGCCGGTTGCCTGCGTATTTACGGTGTAATACGCCGCGCGATCCGCCTTGCCGGTCACGGCCGCCAGGTGAACAACTATGCTGCCGGCACCCAGAAAACCGGCGTAGGCATCGACCTCGTCAAGTGCCGCCCGCACCACGCGTACATTGGCAGCCTCGCGCAATGGCTGCGGCAATACCGGTTCGCTTCGGCACAACAGGGTAATCGATGAAAATTTGGCGGGATCCAGTTGCGCGAGAAGCCGGCTGCCCAGGAAACCGCTGGCACCGGTCAGGAACAGGTCATTCATACAGCGAATCCCGGATTGATTCACACACGTTCAGCGCTCGCCGTTATCCAGACCCGATCGGTCATCTGCACCAGCCGGGTGTATAGACTCGATGACGTACAGCGGGCGTGACTTGGTTTCGTTGAAGATGCGACCAATGTACTCACCGATAATACCAATGCAGATCAGCTGGACACCGCCCAGAAACAGCATGGCGACCATGATGGTGGCCCAGCCCTCGACCGTTTGGCCCATGGCACGCTGCACGAACACGCTGACCAGGTAGGCGAAGGCGAGAAATGACGCCAGGTAACCCAGCCACGACGCCAGCTTGAGCGGCATGTTGGAAAACGAGGTAATGCCGTCAACGGCAAACTTCATCATCTTGCGCAGTGGATATTTTGTCTCGCCGGCCAGGCGGGAATCGCGCTCGTATGGCAATCCGACCTGCCTGAAACCGACCCAGCTTACCAGCCCGCGCACAAACCGGTCATTCTCGCGGAGTTGGCGCAGGTAGTTCGCTGCGCGTGCGCTAATCAAACGAAAGTCACCCACATCCACCGGGATTTCAATATTCGTGAACACGCGTAGCAACCGGTAAAATACCGCAGCGGTCCAGCGCTTCATGCGACCCTCACCGACACGGCGCTTGCGCACACCGTACACGACGTCGAAGCCTTCCTGCCACTTCGCCACCATTCCGGGGATGACTTCCGGCGGGTCCTGCAGATCGGCATCAATCACGACGATCGCATCGCCATCGGCCTCGTCCACCCCGGCGGTGACTGCGACCTGGTGACCAAAGTTCCGCGAAAACTTTACCACCTTAAGGTGCGGGTCGCCGGCCTGGATTTCCAGCAGGCGTTCATGCGTGCGGTCGGTACTGCCGTCATCGATAAATATCAGCTCATAGGTGTAACCTTCGATACCGGCCATGACCGACGTCAGCCGCTCGTGACAGACATCGATCACTTCAATCTCGTTGAAAACCGGAACGACTACCGATATCTTCTGTTCCTTGCCCATGATTCTTCCTGAAGACGTGTCTTGATTTTTGGCGCAGACCAATGCCCGCGTATTAATATACTATCGCTATTCGCACCAGTTTACCCGATAATGACAGTGATAATAGCAAATGCCAGCGCTCAGCAAATGTACGCTTCATGTCTGCCCCACCAGAACGTAAAGCCGGACAGATCTTCCGGACTCTGCCATTTTGTCTGGTTGCCGACGATCAACGAACTGACATCAACATGAATATATCGACCAGGCAGGTTCAGGTTTGAGCGGCCTGCGCTTCTGCATGCTGACCACGTTCTACCCGCCGTTCAGTTTCGGCGGTGACGCCATTGGCATCCAGCGATTTTCCCGCGCCCTGGTCAGGCGGGGACACAGCGTCACGGTGATTGTCGATACCGATGCCTACAATGTCCTCAGCCCCACTCCCGATCCCGCGCTGCCGCCCGTCACCGACGGCGTGGAAGTCATCCCGCTCGGTTCAGACTACCGGAAGCTCTCCATCCTGCTTACCCAGCAACTGGGCCGGCCGGTCATGCAGGGCAGCCGGATCAGGCGGCTGCTCGAGGAAGGCAACTACGACGTCATCGTCTACAACAATATCTCACTGGTCGGCGGCCCCGGCCTGCTGGCCTATGGCGATGCCGTCAAGATCTACATGGCGCACGAACACTGGCTGGTGTGCCCGTCGCATGTGCTGTGGCGGCACGGCAAAGAGCTGTGTAACGGACGCGAATGCCTGCGCTGCGTGCTGCATTACCGCCGCCCCCCGCAGTTGTGGCGCTATACCGGCCTGCTGAACCGTCAACAACGACATATCGACACCTTTATCGCCATGAGCGAGTTCAGCCGTGACAAGCACCGGGAGTTCGGCTTTCCACGCGATATGGAAGTGGTCAACTACTTCCTGCCCGACATCGACAGCACCACACCGGCAGCAGACGATGACTCGCCGCATGACCGCCCCTATTTTTTATTCGTCGGCCGGCTGGAAAAGATCAAGGGACTGGATGATGTCATCCCGGTTTTCAGGGATTACGAAGGTGCCGACCTGTTAATTGCCGGCGATGGCGAATACACGGATGAACTCAAGGCGATCGCCGGCGACAACCCGCACGTGAAGTTCCTCGGCCGCATTGCGCCGGAGGAGCTGGACCGCCTCTACCGGCACGCCATAGCGCTGATCGTCCCCTCGGTATGCTTCGAGACCTTCGGCATTATCCTGATCGAGTCCTTCCGCCAGGGCACGCCGGTACTGGCACGGCGCATCGGCCCGTTCCCGGAAATCGTCTCGCGCAGCCAGGGCGGCCTGCTGTTCGAGGGGCCAGACGACCTTGTCGGGGCCATGCAACAGATGCAGTCCGACCCGGAATTCAGGGACCGCATGGCGGCACAGGCACGCGCGGGCTTTTTAAAGAACTGGTCCGAAGATGCCGTCATACCCAGGCTGCTGGAAGTCGTGCAAAATACAGCGGTGGCAAAAAACCGGATGGACATCGCAAACAAACTCGAGGCATCTAGCTGATGATAAAAATTCTGGTAACCGGCGGCGCCGGCAACATCGCAAGTGCATTGATTGCGAAACTGGCATCCAACCCGGCCAATCACATTGTGATTGCCGACAATCTGCTGACCGGCGAGAGAGCCAAGGTGCCGGACCTGCCCAACGTCCAGTTCATCAAGTGCGACGCAAACGATTACAACGACATCGCACCGCTATTCTTCGCCAACAGCTTCGAGTACGTGTTTCACTTCGCCGCAGTCGTCGGCGTGCAGCGTACGCTGCAGAATCCGCTATG
>JAOULY010000311.1 GCA_029881775.1 Gammaproteobacteria bacterium | reverse complement strand
GCGTTTGCCCCGCGAACGACAGGCCGAATTGCACGGTTTTCATGATGCACAGGGCGAACTGATCGACCATGGCCTGGTGCTGTACTTTCCAGCACCCGCTTCGTTTACCGGCGAGCATGTACTCGAATTGCACGGTCACGGCGGGCCGGTCGTAATGGACCTGCTGCTGGCGCGCGTTATGTCGCTGGGTGCACGCCCTGCCCGTCCGGGTGAATTTTCCGAGCGCGCCTTTCTTAATGGCAAACTTGACCTGGCCCAGGCCGAAGCGATCGCGGACCTGATTGCGAGTGGCACGGCGACCGCCGCGCGTGCCGCCAGCCGTTCGCTGCAGGGTGTATTTTCCACGCAGGTACACGACCTCGTCGAGCAGCTGACCCGCTTGCGCATGTATATCGAGGCGGCCATGGATTTCCCCGAGGAAGAGATCGACTTTCTCGCCGATGCGGCCGTCTCGGATCAACTGGCAGAACTGCAAACCGCCTGTGCCGCGTTGCGTGCAAATGCCCGCCAGGGTTGCCTGTTGCGTGATGGCCTGACACTGGTGATTGCCGGTCGGCCGAACGCGGGCAAATCCAGCCTGATGAACGCACTGGCCGGTCGTGAAACGGCCATTGTCACCGATATCCCGGGAACGACCCGCGACGTGCTGCGCGAGCAGATCCAGCTGGATGGCCTGCCCCTGCACCTGGTCGATACCGCTGGCCTGCACGACAGCGAAGACCCGGTTGAGCTGGCCGGCATGGCGCGGACCCGTGCAGTGTTGGAGCAGGCCGACCAGGTTTTGCTGGTGGTCGATGACACGGCCGGGTTCACCGCGGCGGATGCAGCGTTGCTCGATGATCTGCCGGCCGGTGTGCCCTGCCTGCGTGTGTACAACAAGATCGACCTGACCGGTCGTGCCCCCGGGGCTGTCACCGATGCCGCATCGGCCACCGTCGCCCTGTCTGTAAAGACCGGTGACGGCATGGACGCGCTGTCATCGCACATCCTGTCTGCAGTCGGCTATGCCGAGCACAGCGAAGGCAGCTTCACGGCACGCCGCCGCCATCTTGATGCGCTCACCCGAGCCAGCGAGTTTATTGATAGCGGACGCCAGCGGCTCGAACAGCAGCAATCGGCTGAGCTGCTGGCGGAAGAATTGCGCCTGGCCCAGCAGGCACTGGGTGAGATCACCGGCGAGTTCGGCAGCGAAGACCTGCTCGGTCGAATATTCAGCGACTTCTGCATCGGCAAGTGATGCCTGGCCCGCCAGAACAAAAAATATAGAACACTATAGAATTTGTGCCTGCCAGAAGTGCCTGACAGCCGTACTGAGCCGTAAATGTCGATTAATCAGGCAATACACAAATAATAGAGTAATCAATAACTATTAGTATTGTTATATTTTTCATATAGTTATACGTTTCTCCTGGTTGTGGCATGGCGACAATCCTGTCATTTCGCACCCTTTGCGGCAATTACCCCTAAAAAATAATGTGTTTAGAGCAGGGTATTTATCAGCGGTTGCATGGCTAAATAAGTCTCTTATCTAACTGGATTTATTTTTTTGTTGTAATCAATATATTTGGGGTATACTAAACACATGACTGAGATCGCCCGACCCTCGCTACGTGAAAGAAAGTTTGCCCGGACTCGCCTGTCACTCGCGGAGGCCGTGACCAATCACCTGGAAGCCGCCTCGTTTGAGAGCCTGTCGGTGAAGGCGCTGTGCGAGCGGGTGCAGATTTCAGAGGCCACGTTCTTCAATTATTTCCCGAAGAAAGAGGATCTGATTGTTTACCTTGACCGGCTGTGGACGCTGGAGCTCAACTGGTACGGTCGACAGGCGACTGAACAGAAGCGCGGGCTGGCCGTGATCGAGACGCTGTTCCGTTACACCTCGATCCAGATCCAGAAGAAGCCGGGGCTGATGGGGGAGATCATCGCGCATGAGGCGCGTGCACGGGAACGCCATGCCGGGCCGGAGATCACACCGGCCGAGCGGATGATCGCTTTCTCCGATCTCGATGACATCAACTCCCTGCCGGACGATTCGCTGGAAAATCTGTTGCGCAGTTCTTTGCAGGCCGGCATTGACCAGGGGGAATTGCCACCGAATACCGCCATCGCGGCGGCCATGGTCGCACTGGTGTCGATCTTCTACGGGGTGCCGCTGGCCATGCAACACGCTAACCCGGCGGCCATCGGCGCCATGTACCGTCAGCAGCTGGCGCTGCTATGGGCGGGATTGAGGGCGGTGGCTCAGAAATAAACCGGTCACCGGGTCGGCGACATCGATCTCAGCTGTGATGGATGCCGCGTGCCTTGTCGAGCGATTCCTGCCACGCACGGGCAAAGCGTGGCCACCATAGCGGTTGATTGTCAGACCACCACTCACGAGAGCATTCAGCACACCAGCGACAGGTTGCCGGCAGCGTACGGTTGCGGAAGCGCCTGGCATGGTCCCGGAGCAGGTGATGGAGCGGCGGCTTGGCTAGCATTTCCAGGAGGGTATGCTCGCGTTGCTTCGCTGCCCAGAGTTCGTTGTGAACGCTGCGTTCCAGCAGCTTCATCCGCTGCTTGAGCTGTTCCAGGTCTTTTACAGGCAACTGCCGGCCTTCGCTGAGCGCGCGTTCGCGCATGCGTCGTTCCAGTACCTCGATCCGCTGCTGTAACTGTTCCAGATCAATGGGTTTGCGACGAACCGGCTGCTGCACGGCGTTATTGCCATTGATCGGGAATACCATGCCAGCCTCGGGCGAGGAGGGTGCAACTGCCTTACGCGCTACAGTCTTTCTGGCCGGTTTTTTTGCTGCTTTCTTTGTCAATATCGCTGCCTGCGGGTTGGCCCCGCTGTTGGCGTTTTCGAACTCAAGAAGCCTCATTCCTACTACCTTATATTGGGTGTTTTTCGGCATTCTATCACAACATGTGTGATCTCAAAGCCTTAAGCATGCTTATTCACCTGACCGGTAATGCGTGCCGGCGGCGGTTTGTTTGCCGCCGTTTTACCGTACAGCGTAGAATTCCCGTCATTAACAACCGGATTTACGGAATGTATGAGCGCAGCTGACAGACAATTCGATGTGATCGTGGTAGGCGGCGGCCATGCCGGTACCGAGGCCGCACTGGCGGCGGCGCGGCTTGGTGCGCGGACCCTGCTGCTGACGCATAACCTCGACACGCTTGGCCAGATGAGTTGCAACCCGGCGATTGGCGGTATCGGTAAAAGCCACCTGGTGCGCGAGATCGATGCGCTGGGCGGCATTATGGCGCGCGCCACAGACCGGGCCGGTATCCAGTTTCGGGTACTC
>JAOULY010000310.1 GCA_029881775.1 Gammaproteobacteria bacterium | reverse complement strand
GTGACTACATTGACCTCGCTGAAAACGCATGGCCCAGCGCTCCCTCCATGCCGGACAGCCATACCACCCGCATGCCCGGGGTGGAATTCCCACGCGACAGCAAGCCCCCGGCGGACGCCCGGGTGCGGCAAACATGACGTACGCCGCGAGTTGTGATCAAGGCAATCCCTTGATGGTTATTATTGAATGGGCTCAAAACAGGCAAGTTGTTGCACCCGGCCTATAGTAAAGACAAGCCAGGTCCGTCAATCATCTGGAGTTCGATATGAGCAGATTCGATGACTTACGAGAACAAATGGTTAACTACCAGCTGGCAGCCCGTGGCTTGCACGACCAGTCGGTTCTTGATGCTGTCAACGCTGTGCCGCGTGAAGAATTTGTGCCTGCCGACCTGGTTGAGTTTGCCTACAGTGACTCACCATTGCCCATTGCGGCGAGCCAGACGATTTCCCAGCCCTATATTGTTGCGCTCATGACTGCAGCGCTAGAACTGAAGCCAGCGGATCGTGTGCTGGAAGTGGGCACCGGTTCCGGGTATGCGGCTGCGGTTTTGGCTGAGATTGCGGAGAAGGTATATACCATTGAGCGGCATAAAATACTCGCAGATACTGCGCGCAGCCGACTTGCAGCGCTTGGCTACCGGAACATCCAGGTATTACATGGCGATGGTACGCTTGGCTGGCCTGAACACGCCCCCTTCGATGCCATCATTGTCGCTGCAGGGGGACCGCAAGTTCCGGAAAACCTCAAGCAACAACTGTCTGTCGGCGGACGTCTGGTGATCCCGGTAGGCTCTACATTACGAACGCAGAAACTGCTTCGTGTTCGACGCACAGGCGAGCATGAATTTCAGGAAGAAGATCTGGGTGGCGTTCGCTTTGTACCCTTGATTGGCGCTGCCGGCTGGGAAGATGAAACAGCAGGCGCACGTGCCGTCGAAAAGACCGAGGCAAGCTTACCCGAATTGATTTATCAATCAAGTGAGCACTTTGCCCGTATAGATGATGCAAACCTGGATAATTTACTGGAGCGCATTGGCGACAGCCGCCTGGTGTTACTCGGTGAGGCGTCGCATGGTACTGCCGAGTTTTACGAAATGCGGGCGCGGATTACCCGTGAGTTAATCGAGAAGAAAGGCTTTAATATTATTGCCGTGGAGGCCGACTGGCCTGATGCGAGCCATATAAATCACTATATTCATGGTACCGCCCCCGATCCTCTGCTGGAAAGCACACCTTTTTCACGCTTTCCTACCTGGATGTGGGCGAATCATTCCGTGCTGGAATTTACCCACTGGTTGAAAGCATATAACGATAAAGTCAGCTCACCTGAAAAACAGGCAGGATTCTACGGGCTGGACCTGTACAGTCTGTACGGCTCTATTGAAGTCGTGCTGAACTATCTGGAAAAAGTCGACCCTGAAACAGCGGAGGTGGCCCGCGTGCGCTACGGCTGCCTGATGCCGTGGGCGAATGATCCAGCCATGTATAGCCAGGCTGTGATCACCCGGCAATACAAGGAGTGTGAAAGTGATGTCGTCGCTACACTGCAGGACATGCTGAACAGGCGCATGGACTATTCCAGGGCTGATGGGGAAAAATTCTTCAATGCCGAGCAGAATGCCCGCCTGGTGACCAGTGCCGAGCGTTATTACCGCACGATGTACTATGCCGAAAACAACTCATGGAACCTGCGTGACCAGCATATGTTTGAGACCCTGCAGTCGATTCTGGCGTATAGGGGTGCGCACTCGAAGGCCGTCATCTGGGAACATAATTCGCATATTGGCGATGCGCGGGCAACCGAGATGAGCGCTCGTGGCGAGTTCAATATCGGCCAGCTGGTGCGTCAGCAGTATGCTGACATGGCCTATAGCATCGGCTTTGGCACAGACCACGGCACCGTGGCCGCCGCCTCCGAGTGGGGTGGGCCCATGGAGGTTAAACAGGTACAACCATCTCACATCGACAGTTATGAACATGTCTGCCATGAAGTGCATGCCGATAATTTTTTATTGCCTTTGCGTAAACCGATAAAGGAAATAACCCACAGAGAACTGCTTGCGGAACGGCTGGAACGCGCCATTGGCGTAATCTACCGGCCCGAGACAGAGTTACAAAGTCACTACTTCTACGCCTCACTGCCGCGTCAGTTTGATGAATATATCTGGTTTGATGAAACCCGGGCAGTTGAACCGCTAGGCAAACAAACCATTAAAGGCATCCCTGACACTTTCCCGTTTGGCCTTTAGGGGATACAGCATGCGCTTTTTGATAACTTCACCTGCCTTCAACGCAGATCGGGAAATCCCGCAACGCTATAGCTGTGATGACAAGGACATTTCTCCTCCCTTGCAGTGGGCCGGCGTACCGGAAGGCTGCCTGAGCCTGGTCCTGATCATGGACGACCCGGATGCGCCGGATCCCGCAGCACCAAAAATGACCTGGGTGCACTGGGTTCTGTATAACCTGCGGGCAGATTCAGGTGGAATTCCAGAGGCCGTGCAGGACAGTGAACTGCCTGCGGGAACCCTGCATGGGATCAATAGCTGGAATCGCACTGGCTACGGCGGCCCCTGCCCGCCGACCGGGCGGCATCGTTACTTCTTCAAGCTGTATGCCTTGAACTGCACCTTGCCGGACCTGGCTCATCCAGACAAGGATAAACTGCTGGGAAGTATGCAGGGGCACGTGCTGGCAGAGACGGCGTTGATGGGCACCTATCAGCGACGGGGATAGCCATCATGCAACAGGCCATCAGCCCCCGCTCCATAATGCTTGATTATGCTGCCGCTAGCGGTCTGTCCGATTCATCGCGCGAACCACGCCGCTACCTGTGGACCGATGCCTTTGCTGTTTGTAACTACCTGGAATTATACCGACAAAGCGGTGAGACGTCCTTTCTGCAACTGGCCCTGAAACTGGTTGACCAGGTTCATCGCACCCTGGGGCAACACCGCAAGGACAGTATACACAGCGGGTGGCTCAGCGGTCTTGACGATGTACAGGCGCGCCTGCATCCCACCCGCGGTGGCCTGAGAATTGGCAAGCGGCTGGATGAGCGGCAACCCGGCGAACCGGTTAATGAGTCACTGGAATGGGACCGGGACGGCCAGTACTTTCACTACCTGACGAAATGGATGCATGCACTGAATTGCGTCAGCCGGGATACGGGCATGGGTATCTATAACCGATGGGCCATGGAGCTCGCCAGGGTAACGCACGCGGCCTTCAGCTACACACCCTCAACCGGTGGAACAAGGCGTATGTACTGGAAAATGAGTATTGATCTTTCC
>JAOULY010000030.1 GCA_029881775.1 Gammaproteobacteria bacterium | reverse complement strand
CCTGGCCGTTCATCGGCAGGTGTACGGCATCTGCCTGCACATCCAGTGCCGGGTTGGCGAGGTGGCGTGCGAACAGTTCGTCTATCAGCTCCCGCATGTACCTGCCACCATTGCCGTGGGCAAGTGAAATGTGTGTGTCGTCCATGGCTGGCCAGTGTGCTGCTCAGCTTACCTTGCCGATGGCGCAACTGACGAAGGATTTTGCCTTCGCCGTGGCGGCCTTGATGCCTTCTGCAGAGCCTTTCTCCGGATAGCCGCTGGATAGCAGTGCCGCAACCAGTAACTCGCGGCTGTCATTGCCGCCCTCGACAGTGACGCGACCGTTTTCAATATCCACCTCGACGCTCTCGACGCCGACGATTTTTCTCAGGGTCTTGCCGATTGTGTTTGCACAGCCGCCGCAACGGATATTTTCAACATCGATGACGTGTTGCATGAAACGCCTCCCGGGAAACAAGTCAGCCTGAAGCCTAACGTAAATCAGGTCGGCTGTCCGGCAAAGCCGTATTCCAGTACCTGTCCGAAACAGATTCCGGCATCATTCACCGGTATAGCTGACGGGAAGTAGACGCTGAAACCGTCGGCCTGCAGGTGTCGCACGACCTGTGATGTCAGTAACCTGTTCTGAAACACGCCACCGCTTAAACCGACCCGGGTGACGCCTTGTGTTGCGCGTACCGCCCGCGCCTGTTCGTGCAGTGCCGCTGCCAGCGAGGCATGCAAGCAGCCGGCGCGGGCGGCGACGCTTTGCCCGTCATCGAGCAGTACCGGCAGCAGGGGCTCCCAGTCAGTCAACAGCAGCCCGGACGCGCTGGCAGTCAGCGGCAGTTCCACCGCGTCTGCCCGGCCATCGGCGGCGGCTTCCAGCAGCATCGGACCCTGGCCTTCGTGGCTGGCATGCGTGCAGGTGCCGGTGATTGCCGCGGCGGCATCGAACAGCCGGCCGGCTGCGCTGCTTTGCGGTGTATTCAGCCGGCGTTGCCAGGCCTGGTGCAGGATGTCTGCATTGTCAGGCTGTGCCGGCCAGTCGTGACCGGATTCCCAGCACAGGGCAGCGGCACTGCGCCACGGCTCCCGACCGGCACGTTCACCGCCGGGCAGGAAAAAAGGACGCAGGCTGGCAACGCGTCGCCATTGCCCGGGTGAACCCAGGAACGCCTCGCCGCCCCACAGGGTGCCGTCCTCGCCATAGCCGGTGCCATCCCAGGTGAAAACGAGCTGCGCGCCGCTGCCGGCACTGAAGTCGTATGCCGTTGCCGCATGGGCATGATGGTGCAGGACCCTGTGTACCGGGAGGCCGCAGCGGTTTGCCCAACGTGTGGAGGCGTAACCGGGGTGCCGGTCACAGATGACGGCCGCGGCGCTGACGCGGTAAAGCGATTGCAGGTCGGTAATTGTTTGTTCGAATACGCCGCGGCTATGCGCATTGTCGAGTTCGCCGATATGCGGTGAAATGACCACGCGATTATCCCACGCCAGTGCCACGGTGTTTTTCATGTGACCACCGGTGGCGATGACCGGTCGTTCAAGCGTGACCGGCAGTTCCAGTTCCAGCGGTGCGTTACCGCGACCGAGCCGCAGCGGGCGCGGCCGGTCATTGATGAAACGGTAGACCGGGTCATCGGCCGGCCTGGCGATCGGCCGGTTGTGATGCAGGTAAGCATCAACCACGTGACCGAGGCGATGCATGACGCTGTTATTGTCGGTCAGAACAGGTTCTCCACTGATATTCCCCGATGTCGCCACCAGTGGATGGCCGTAATCGTTCAGCAGCAGGTGATGCAGTGGTGAATACGGCAGCATCACGCCGATCTCGTCCAGGCCGGGCGCAACAGCAACCGATATCTCGCTGTTGGCCTGCCGGTTAACCAGCACGATGGGGCGTTCGGGCGACAGCAGCAGGTCGGCCTGGTCGCGCGCAAGGCAGACACTGCGCGTAACGAACGTCAGCGGTTTGCCGGCCGGCGCAGGGAACATGACGGCGAGCGGTTTGTGCGGGCGATGTTTGTGCGTACGCAGGCGGTTGATGGCTGAGTCGTTGCGGGCATCACACATGATGTGATAACCACCGACGCCCTTGACTGCGACGATGAGACCGTCTGCCAGGGCGTCTGTGCAGGCGCGTAACGCCTGCTCGTTGCCCTTGAGAATTTCGTCATCGCGGATGAATTCCAGTTCGGGTCCGCAGGACGGGCAAGCGACCGGTTCGGCATGAAAGCGGCGGTCGCGCGGGTTCGAGTATTCCCTGCGGCAGTCCGGGCACAGCTCGAAGGCTGACATGGTGGTATTCGCGCGGTCATAGGGCAGCCCGCGGATCAGTGTGTAACGCGGACCGCAGTTGGTGCAATTGATGAACGGGTAACGGTAGCGCCGGTCCTGCGGGTCCTGCAGTTCGGCCAGGCAGTCAGGGCAGGTGTACAGGTCGGGCGGCACGAATACCTGTTGCGCAGCATCCGTTTCGCTGTCACGAATATGAAAATCACGCATGTGAACGGGCGCTACCGGCGTGCAACGGTCGAGTCGGGGGCGTGCCAGTGGTGGTGCCTGTCGCAACAATTCGCGAGTGAACGTGAACAGTTTCCCGGTTTCGCCCTCGATATGGACCTCGACACACCCGGTGCGATTGCGTACCCAGCCCTGCAGCTGGTAATTACCGGCGAGCTGGTAAACGAACGGGCGAAAGCCGACACCCTGCACGCGCCCCGAGACGATCAGGTGCAATGCGCCGGTGGTATTTTCCTGTTCGTGTCCGAGGTTGGTACTCACTGGTATCAGGCAACGGAGTCCTGTTGCACCTGCGCGCTTGCCCGTTCGCGCATACCGCCGGACCACCAGATACGGCAGGCCCCTTCGTCGGACACCATGCAGGGGCCGATCGGGTGACGCGGGTTACAGGCCGCGCCGAACAGGCGGCATTCATTTGGATAGATTTTCCCCAGTACCACTTTTGCGCAGTCACAACCCGGGGGCATTTCACCGGCACGCTTGCGTGCATCGTCAGCATAGGAGCTGAATTCGCGGCGCGCATCGTGGGCACTGTAGGCCGAATTGATTGCGTATCCCGAGTCCGGAATGATGCCAACGCCGCGCCAGTTGGCATCGGTAACATCCATGGACGTTTGCAGGCATTTGCGTGCGTAGCGGTTGCCGTCTGGCCTGACCAGTTCCGGGTAACAGTTGTCCAGGAAGCGATTGCCTTCGATCAGCTGGCGCAGGGTCGAGTACATGGCGGCGAGCAGGCTTTCCGGGACAAAGCCGGCCACCGCTGCGGGAATGCCGTGTTGTTTGACGACGAATTCCCACTCTTCCGGACCCATTACGGTGGCGACGTGCCCGGGTGCTATCAGCGCATCGAAGCCGGGTGTGCCGGAGTCCAGCAGCATGGCAACGGCCGGCCAGGTCAGTCGTCCCGATAACAGTACAAACAGGTTATCCGGTGCGCCTTCCACCAGCAGGGCGGCGGTGGGCGCCGTGGTGGTCTCGAAGCCGGCAGCAAAGAAGACGACCGGCTTGCCAGGATTTTCGCGCGCAATGACAGTAGCCTGTGTGGGCGATGCGATCGGCCGGATATCGGCGCCGCGTGTGCGCGCCGCTTCCAGTGAGCGCGCCTCGCAACGCGGTACATTCACGGGTACGCGCAGCATGTCGCCGTAAGCAACGAGAATGACATCTTCATTGAGTGCCAGCTGAATGGCCTCGAAAATATCCTCCTCGGGACAAATGCAGACCGGGCAGCCCGGACCCGGGATCAGTTCAATGTTGTCCGGCAGTGCACTGCGCAGGCCGGCCTGGGTGATGGAGCGTTCATGCCCGCCACATACATTCATGATGCGCACCCGCGCCGGCAGGTCGAGCGCGTGGATGCGCTTTAGCCAGATTGCGGCGCTATCGTTTTTCATGGTGCTGTCGTGGCATCCGCATGGTTGTCAGTGTGTAACTCGCCAAGCCGGTGTTCGAGGCGTGCTTCGCGGTCCATTACCCAGTCCAGCCACTGCGTCATGCCGTCACCGGTCCTGGCCGACAGTTCAAAAACCTCGGCCGGGTTGGCCAGCTCGCGCAGGTGGCGGCGTGCTTTATCCGTGCTGAAATCATCGAGTAGCGGTAACAGGTCGCACTTGCTGAGCAATACCAGGTCGGCGGCACGGAACATGACCGGGTACTTGGCCGGCTTGTCATCGCCTTCCGGCACCGATAGCAGGATGACGTTTGCATGCTGGCCGAGATCGAAGCTGGCCGGACAGACCAGGTTGCCGACGTTTTCAATAAACACGATGTCGAGTGCGGCAAGATCGAGTTGGTGCAGTGCGTCATGCACCATATGTGCATCCAGGTGACAGGCGCTGCCGGTCGTGATCTGGATGGCGGGCACGCCGTGCTGGCGAATGCGCTCTGCGTCGTTTTCTGTTTCCAGGTCGCCCTCGATGACCGCGATCGACAATTCCTTTCCCAGGCGCTTGATGGTTGCTTCCAGCAATGCTGTTTTACCCGCGCCGGGCGAGGACATCAGGTTGATGGCCAGCACGCCGTGCTGGTCGAAGTGCTGACGGTTATGCGCGGCGGTATGGTCATTTTCATGCAGCAGGTTGCGCAGTACCGATACCGCCTCGCGGCCGTCATCCGTCCGGTGCAGGGCGCCACCGGGTTTGACCAGGTGGGCATTGCCCGGCGTTACGTTACATCCACAAGTGTCGCACATAGGTAACTCCGTATATTACGAATGCAGCACGCCGCGTGCCTGCGCGGGTGTGCTCTTTTCACAAATCACTTCAACACGTTCCAGCAGCATCTCATCGCCCGAGACCAGCGTTGTTTGCCAGGCGCCGCAGTGGCTGCAAAGCAGCCGGGTTGGCTGGACCTCGGACTGGCAATCACATTCCCGGCAATGCACAACAACCGGCAGGGAGGTGATAACCAGTTCGGCATCGGCGGCGAGGCTGCCGGCGCTGGCGATCGGGAAGGCCTGCGACAGCAGGCCGGGTTCGACGCCGGACAGGGGTCCTATACCGAGATGAATGGAAACGACATGCGCTGCGGACTGTTCGCGCGCAACGTTTTCGACCTGGTCCATCAGTGCCTGGCAGACCGCAAGCTCATGCATGGTCGTCCGCAAGCATCTGGTCGTATAGCTCCCAGGCCGTGCGTGCCTCACTCGGGGTAATTTTCTGGATGGCGTAGCCAACGTGTACGACAACGAAGTCGTCAATGGCGCAGTGTTCGTCCTGCAGCATAAACAGGCTGACATCGCGGTGGATGCCCTTGGCCTCACAGTCCGCCATAAAACCGTCTATGGACTTAATTTGCATGGGAATTCCCAGGCACATAAATAGTCCCTCCGTCACCGGCGGAAGAATAATTTGCCGATAGAACCTGCGAATTACTTAAACACGAAAAATACGTTTCGAAATTGATGCTCGTCAATAAACGCCCGTTCCGCGTCCTGTACAAATTGCAGGTAAATAACGGGGGATAGTGTTTTGACTGGGAAAACCCTGGTACTGGGCATTGGCAACACCCTGCTGTCAGACGAGGGTGTCGGCGTACATATGCTCGACTGGATGCAGACACACCACCCCGAAATTACCGATATCGACTACCTCGATGGCGGCACCCTGAGTTTCACCCTTGCTCCCTATATTGAAGATGCGGACAACCTTATCGTGATCGATGCGGCCGAGTTGCAGGCCGCACCCGGTACCTTGCAGGTATTCCGCGGGGATGAGATGGATCGTTTCGCCGGTAAAACCAAGCGCAGTGTCCACGAGGTCAGTCTCGGTGACCTGTTGGCCATTGCACATCTGACCGGATGCGTGCCGGCTAACCGGGCGCTGGTGGCCATTCAGCCGCAGGCAGTCGACTGGGGACACAGTCTGAGTAATCCGGTCAAGCAGGCATTGCCTGGCGCGGGCAAGCACATGCTGGCGCTGTTGTCGGAATGGCATTGCGCATTGCCTGGTATCGACACCTGCGCGTCGGCTGTCGCAGCAAACCTGGCTACCTGAGGCGCGTTATGGACGAAATTGCACACACGGCCACCTGCGCATCACCCGGTGAAGTCGTGACGGGGAATGTCATGCCCATCCTGCACCAGGTGCGCCATGCGCTACACGACCTGCTTGAGACGGGCAAGTCGGAGGTGATCGATCTGCGCAGTATCCCGATGGGGCCGGGTGAGGAAGGCCGGCTGGCAGAGGCGCTCGGCAAGGGTGAGGTAGAGGTGCGAATGTCGGCGCTGGGTCCCAGCGAGATTATCGAAACGCGCTATCCCGGTGTCTGGCTGGTGACCCATTTCAACAACGATAATGAAATCATCGGCAAGTTTATCGAAATTTGCGCAATTCCAGGCCTGGTCATGGCGCAGGATGAGGATATCCGTGCGGGCCTGGTGCAACTCAATGAGCAGCTGACTTGAGAAATACAGGAGACAACAGATGTCCAAAGACCTGACGATTGGAGAAGCATTGCGGCAACGCGGGGTTTCGCGTCGCGGCTTTCTCAAGTTCTGTGCAGCTACTGCCTCCATGATGGCCTTGCCCCCCGGTATGGCGCCGGTTATCGCCGCAGCCCTGGAGAAGGCGCGCCGACCCTCGGTTATCTGGCTGTCATTCCAGGAGTGCACGGGTTGTACCGAGTCGCTGACGCGGTCGCATTCGCCAACGGTTGAAGGGCTGATCTTCGATACCATTTCACTGGATTACCATCACACCCTGCAGGCCGCTGCGGGTGATGCGGCAGAGGCGGCGCGCGTAGCTGCCATGGAAGAGAACTACGGTAACTACATACTGGTTGTGGACGGTTCGATTCCAACCGGGAATCCGGGATTTTCCACCATTGCCGGTATCAGCAATCTCGATATGCTCAGGGAAACGGCGGCCGGGGCCGCCGCTATTGTTTCAGTCGGCACCTGTGCCGCCTACGGTGGCATACCGCATGCCAACCCGAACCCGACCGGCGCTGCATCGGTGTCCGACCTGGTCAGTGACAAGCCCATCATCAACGTACCGGGTTGCCCGCCAATCCCGGTTGTCATCACGGGTGTGCTGGCGCATTACCTGACCTTTGGCACGATACCCGAACTGGACGATCTGGGCCGTCCCAGGGCGCATTACGGCCAGAGTATTCATGACCGCTGCTACCGCCGGCCGTTCTATGACAAGGGCCTGTTCGCCGAAACGTTTGACGATGAAGGCGCGAAGAAGGGCTGGTGTCTCTACAAGCTCGGTTGCAAGGGCCCGACGACCTACAACGCCTGCGCGACGACGAAATGGAACGAGGGGACCAGTTTCCCGATCGAATCGGGCCATCCCTGCCTGGGCTGCTCGGAACCTGATTTCTGGGATGGCGGCGGCTTCTACAAGGCGCTGTCGACACCGACCGCGGACATCACGCGGACTGCGGTATATGCCGTCGGCGCGGGTGCTGCGGCCGGCATTGCGTTGGGTGCCATGAATCGCACCAAGCAGAAACGCATGGCCAAAGAGCATGAAAAGGTCACGATCGACGACCTGGAGAAGGGTGACTGAGCATGAGTGAGATCGAGTTATTCAACTGGATCCGCGGGCCCGCATTGCAGATTGCTACCCTGATATTCGTGGTCGGGGTGGTGGTGCGAATCCTGGAAGTGCTGGTGCTGGGGCGTAAGCAGGATTTGTCTGAAGCGCGCGGTTCGGGTGTTGCCGGCGGGCTGCGTACCATCATCAGCCGCATGTTTCCCGATCGTGGCACGCTGCAGCGTTCAACATTCAACGTGATCGCGGGTTATGTGTTTCATGTCGGGTTCCTGGTCACGCTGCTGTTCTACACGCCGCATATCCTGTTGTTTCGTGATTCGCTGGGTGTCAGCTGGCCGGCGTTGCCAACGCCGGTTATTGATGCGACGGCCGTTGTGACGCTGATTGCGCTGATTGCCGTGCTTGTTCACCGGATACAGCACAAGGTGATGCGTTTCCTGTCAGGCTTTCAGGACTACCTCGTCTGGCTGGTGACGTTTCTGCCGTTGCTGACAGGGTATTTCGCTTTTCACCGCGTTGTGCTTGATCCGCAGGCAATGATTGCGGTTCATATTCTCAGTGTGGAGCTGTTCATGGTGGTGTTTCCATTTACCAAATTGATGCACACCTTCACGCTGTTCATGGCGCGCTATTACAACGGCCACATTGCCGGTCGCCGGGGAGTTAAAACATGAGCGCTTCACTGGAAAAGGGCATTCATGCACTGAAGGAACAGATCAATGCGCCGGTTGCCTCGTTTTTCAGCAGTTGCGTGCGCTGTGGCCTGTGCGCCGAGGCCTGCCTGTTCTTCACGGAAACCGGTAACCCGAAATACACGCCGATACACAAGCTGGAGCCCATGCGCCGTGTCTGGCAGCAGGAATATACATTCTGGGGGCGTTTTGCGAAGGCCCTGGGTCTCAGCAAGCCGGTGACCGACAAGGAACTCGGCGACTGGGAAACGCTGGTATATGACAGTTGTACCCTGTGTGGTCGCTGTTCCATGGTATGCCCGGTCGGTAATGACATTACCTACATGATTCGCAAGATGCGCGAAGGTATGGCGGCATCCGGTCACGCACCGGAAGGCCTGGTCGGTGCGACAAAACTGGCGGTAACGGTCGGTAGTCCCATGGGTGTGAAGTTGCCTGCATTACAGGCGCAGATTCGCCAGGTTGAAGCGGAAACCGGACTGAAGGTACCGGTCAACGTCGAGGGTGCCGACTACATGCTGCTGCTGTCTTCCATGGAGATAATGAACTTCCCGGAATTCATCGGTGCCGTGGCAAAGATTCTCGACAAGGCGAAAGTGTCCTGGACGATATCCAGCGAGGCATTCGAGGCCACCAACAGTGGTATACAGATCGGGGTGTCGGAGATTGCCGCCGAACTGGTGCAACGGATTGTCGATGCGGCTGACAAGCTCAAGGTGAAAAACGTCATCAGTCCCGAATGCGGTCATGCCTACATGGCCATCCGCTGGGAAGGTCCGAACCTGGTCGGCAAGCCGTTCAGCTTCAGGGTCGTGCATGTACTGGAGCTGCTGGACGAGTTACGTGCAGATGGCCGCTTGAAACTGTCCAGTAAGGAAACGCAGCGCCTGACTTACCACGATCCCTGCCAGGTCTCACGGCGTGGCGGCGTCGTCGATCAGCCGCGCAGGCTGATGGATATGGTTGCAGAAAATTTTGACGAGATGCCGGAGTCCGGCACCATGAACTGGTGTTGCGGTGCGGGTGGCGGTGTCAGTAGCAACGAGCGGGCGGACGATTTGCGACTGCAGGTATTCAAGCGCAAGAAGGCACAGCTGGAAGCGGTCAAACCGGATGCGCTGGTATCGGCCTGCTCGAACTGCCGTATTCATCTTGAAGACGGTCTTGAGAAGTACGGGATGGATATCCCGGTTTTAAGTTTGACTGAAACAATTGCCGAACACCTGGCGGATGAATAATTAACATGCGAGCTGTTGCGTCCCCTATCCCCAACCCTCTCCCGGCGGGAGAGGGGGATAACGAGAAAAGGCTACCATTATGAATGAACGTGTCGTAGTAGATCCCATTACACGCATCGAGGGTCACCTGCGCATCGAGGCGCAAATGGACGGTGACCGGATCGCCAAGGCCTGGTCTGCCGGCACCATGGTGCGCGGCATCGAGATTATATTGCGCGGGCGTGATCCCCGCGATGCATGGGCATTTGCGCAGCGGATCTGCGGTGTGTGCACGCTGGTGCATGGACTGGCATCCATCCGCGCCGTCGAGAATGCACTTGATTACACCATTCCGCCGAATGCGCAACTGATCCGCAACCTGATGAACGGTGCGCAGTATATTCATGATCATGTCATGCATTTTTACCACCTGCATGCACTGGACTGGGTGGACGTGGTGTCAGCGCTGAATGCCGACCCGAAAGCAACGTCGGCGCTTGCACAGTCGCTCAGCAGCTACCCGAAATCCTCGCCCGGCTATTTTGCGGATATGCAGAAAAAGCTGAAGACCTTCGTCGAAGGCGGGCAGCTGGGAATATTCGCGCAGGCGTACTGGGGGCACCCGGCCTACAAGCTGCCAGCCGAGGCCAACCTGATGGCAGTGGCGCATTATCTCGAGGCGCTGGTCTGGCAGCGTGATGTTGCCAAGTTGCATACGATCTTCGGCGGTAAAAATCCGCACCCGAATTTCCTGGTCGGCGGGGTCGCCTGTCCGATTGATCTGAACTCCGATTCCGCCATCAATGCCAAGCGGCTTGCGCAGGTGCAGGAGATCATTAACAAGATGAATGTTTTCGTCGAGCAGGTTTACATTCCCGACCTGCTGGCGATTGCGGGTTTCTACAAGGACTGGGGTTCGCGCGGCGAAGGGCTGGGCAATTTCCTGACCTTTGGCGATTTCCCGGAAAAGGGCATGGACGACCCGTCCAGTTTCCTCATCCCGTCCGGCGCCATACTTGATCGCGACCTGTCGACAATACGTGACGTCGACATGAATGCCGCTGATGAGATTCAGGAATATGTCGCGCACTCGTTCTATGACTACAGCGATGGCAAGGAGGCGCCGCTGCACCCGTATGACGGTGAAACCAACCTGAACTACAGCGGACCGAAGCCGCCATACAAGCAGCTCGACGTGGATAATTCCTACTCCTGGCTGAAGTCGCCGCGCTGGAAAGGGCATGCCATGGAGGTCGGGCCGCTGGCACGCGTGCTGATGTTGTACGCGAGTGGTCATGACCAGACAAAGGAACTGGTCACCATGACCCTCAACACGCTGGACGTCCCGGTTGCGGCGCTGTTCTCAACACTTGGCCGAACGGCGGCACGTGGACTGGAAACGAAGATCATTGGCGACATGATGCAGACCTGGATGAATAACCTGGTAGCCAATATCAAGGCCGGTGACACCAAGACCTTCAATGAAAAACTCTGGGAACCCTCCAGCTGGCCCAGGCAGGCGCGCGGCGTCGGCTTCATGGAAGCTCCACGTGGCGGCCTGGCACACTGGATCGTCATCGAGGACGAAACCATCAAGAACTACCAGGCCGTGGTGCCGAGTACCTGGAATGCCGGTCCGCGTGACCAGAACGGCCAGCCGGGCGCCTATGAGGCAGCCCTGCAGGACAACCACACGCTGCATGACCCGAAACAGCCGATCGAGATACTGCGCACCATTCACAGTTTCGATCCATGTATTGCCTGTGCCGTGCATGTCACGGACCCGGATGGCGAGGAACTGATCAAGGTCAAGGTTCGCTAACGAGCATTCATTAGAATTCCTGGAACATAGAAGGCAGGAGCAGCTATGCAAAAAATATCGATTTCATCTATTGTGCCGGGCCTGGTGGCCCTGTTTGCAACGCCGACCGTGTTCGCACATGGTGGCATCCACATGGACCTCGGCCTGATAGACGGCTTCATGCACCCGGCGAGCGGGGCTGACCACCTGCTGATAGCGATCGCTGCCGGTTTCTGGGCCGCGCGCAGGGGTGATCACGGTTTGCGCGACATGTCGTTTGTGCTTGCCCTGTTTGCAGGTGGTTTGCTACTGGGTGTCGTCAGCCTGGGCTGGCCACAACTGAATATTGCACTGCCGGCTGCTTTCCTGCTGATCGCAAGTGTTCTGGCGGTAGCTATTTCCAGGCAGCGATGCTTTGCCCATACACTGTTTGGCGGGTTAGCGGTTTACCAGGGCCTGGTCCACATGATTGAAGTGCCTGTCTCGTCCGGCATCGCGGGTTTCGGCGCCGGCCTGTTATTATCAACGGTGGTTTTGATGGGACTTGGCCTGATGCTGCGTACGGTGATCACTACGTACAGGTCACATACGGCTGGCTGACTAGCAAGCAGGCCGATGCCGGCCTTGATTCCGGTTTTTTCAGTCGCTGCTGGTCATAGCTTTCACACTGCCTGTGCGTACGAGGGTGTGAGAATTAACTATCCTTTCACAAGCGCTTAACCTGCCTGTCACAAACACTGTCTGTGATATGCGTAACATATACTGGCGTTCGCGTCAGCTACTGTAGTGCGGCGGCCTGTAGATATCCTTTCCGCCGGGCATTTTTCCGCAGCAGTTTCTGTTCGTAATCCGGAGCAGGTCGGCCAGTGTATAGCAGGTGTGGCGTATTCGGGGCTGGTTGCACCATGTTGGATATTTCCAGCCAGAACAATGAATAACGCGGGATCAGGCACAATCCGCCAATGGTTGCACCGTGCCATGTATACCACGGTGCCTGGCTGATCAGCCGGAATGCAGGTACTGGCACTTGTCTAATTGCGAAACATTTGTACACTGCACCCCCTAACCAAGCCTTGCACCTGATCCGGTGCGAACCCCGGAGCCGTCTATCGGGGCCGGTGTGCAGAAACCGGAGGAGTCAACATGCCAAAAGCACCAATGTCCGGGTTATTCGGTAGTTCCCCCATCAAGCCACTTCAGCAGCACATGGCCAGCGTGCAGGAATGTGTTGCGCA
>JAOULY010000309.1 GCA_029881775.1 Gammaproteobacteria bacterium | reverse complement strand
TACGTATGCTGAACAGGTCGGTTTCAACCGTCACGACCCCGGTGCTTTTCAACAACCCGGTTTCTGGCAGTTCGACAGTTGTTGCCGGCACCGCCTGCGGTGTTGCCGGCAGATCCTCGCCCTGGCCAACCTGTGGTTGTGCCGGCGTGGTCGCGGTTATTTCCGTGGCGGGTGGTGGCGCATAATCCTCGATCCAGGCCTGCCATAACATCAGTACGATGAATGACAGAGCTACAAATAAAAACAGGCGCTGGTTATCCATGACTGTGTTCGCAATGTTGATGTGGCACTTCGTCGATACCACCGGCGCTCCATGGATGGCAGCGCAACAGGCGTCCTGCCGCCATTGCACCACCGCGCAACACACCAAACCGTTCCACGGCGGTGATTGCGTAGGAGGAGCAGCTCGGATAAAAACGACAATGATTACCCAGCCATGGACTCAGCAGGTATTGGTAACCACGAATCAGTTTGATGATGGCCCAGCGCATGATTTATTTAACCTTGTCCAGAGCGATTCCAGGGATGCCGTCAGTTCCTTGCCGGATTTGCCGGCCACACCGCTGCGGCCGAGTACCACGATATCCAGCGCACACAATTGTCCCTGGTGATGACGAAAGCTTTCACGAATAGCCCGCTTGATGCGATTGCGTGCCACCGCCGTTCTTGCCACCTTGCGGGAAATCGCCAGACCAAGACGCGGATGGTCAAGTGAATTCGGCGTGGCCAGCACGGTTATCCAGCGGTCGTTAACCCGGAACTGGCAGTTGTTGAATACCTGCTGGTATTCCGCCGGTCCGGTCAGCCTTGCCCGCCGGGTAAAACACGTCGAGCCGGCACACAAGGGAATGGGTCAGACAGACAGACGAGCCCGGCCCTTGGCGCGTCGGGCATTGATAACACGACGACCGTTCTTGGTTGCCATGCGGGCACGGAAGCCGTGGGTCCGCTTTCGCTTCAGATTACTGGGTTGATAGGTTCTTTTCATGGCTCGTTACATCCGGTTCCGGGTTCAGCCGCGCGCTGCTGGCAGACGCGAAAGGGCGCAAAGATTACTGTTTCCCATGGTGATATGTCAATACCATTTGTTTTCAATGGCCTGCCGGGCCTGATTCGGCGGCATAACCGGCCCCGCGGACCCGCCCTGGTCACCGGATTCCTGCGCCTGAAGGGACATCAGGCGCTATGAGCATAAATTCAGGAAGCCCCTGATTACATCGTCATTGCAAGGAACACCGTGACGCGGCCTATCCAACTGATTGATTCCACCGTCCCGGTTTGCCGCGCTGGCCGTTCCCGGCAGATGTACATGGCCCGGGCCAGCCTCTCGACCGGTTCCCTGACTCGACGCTCTATCTACCGCGCGCAATGACGATGCTTTAATAATCATGCAGCGGTTCCTGAATTTTCACAGCCTGCAGTTTACAAACACGCTGGTCTGTTTTTGACCGGCACGTCCTGCAGACCATATCCGGACAAGTAAAAATATCATTCGATTTCCACTTCAGATAGTTGCAATCAACTGCCGTGTGTCTTCTTGTAATAAGCACGCCAAGTGATGTGGATAACTTTGCGAGAGGAGTATAGACTCGCTTGCCTGCTTTTTGGGTGGGATAACAAACGGGGGTTATACAGGTGGAAGGTACGCTCTGGCAAAAATGTCTGGTACGACTCGAACATGAATTGCCCGAGCAACAGTTCAACACCTGGATAAGGCCGCTGCATGCGATAGAAAGCGGTGAAAACCTGCGTCTTCTCGCACCCAACCAGTTTGTCCTGGACTGGGTAAGAAAACATCACTACGACACCATTTCACAAACTCTCGGTGAAGTCGGGCCGTTCGATCCATCGCATTTACAGCTCGATATCGGTAGCAGCAAGAAGCGCATCGATGAAACTGCCACGATCACGGCTGCGACCGCACAGGTCGCAACGCGTAAACCGGCGGTCGAACACAAGAGCAATCTCAACCCGGATTTCACATTTGAATCATTTGTCGGCGGCAAGTCCAACCAGCTGGCGCGCGCTGCAAGCATGCAGGTCGGCGAGAACCCCGGTGGTGCCTACAATCCGCTGTTCATATATGGCGGTGTCGGCCTTGGCAAAACCCATCTTATGCATGCCGTTGGCAACACCATCCTGGCCAACAAGCCGGGCGCACGCGTGGTCTACCTGCACTCCGAGCGGTTCGTGCAGGACATGGTGCGCGCCCTGCAACACAACGCCATTGATGACTTCAAGCGCTTCTACCGTACCGTGGATGCGCTATTGATCGACGATATCCAGTTTTTTGCCAGGAAAGAACGCTCCCAGGAAGAATTTTTCCATACTTTCAATGCGTTACTAGAAGGCCAGCAACAGGTGGTGCTGACCTGTGACCGCTATCCGAAGGAAGTGGACGGCCTGGAAGACCGGCTCAAATCACGTTTTGGCTGGGGTCTGACCGCCGCCATCGAACCGGCCGAACTTGAAACACGGGTAGCGATCCTGATGAGCAAGGCCAACCAGATGGGTGTCGATTTACCATCTGATGTCGCATTTTTTATTGCCAAGCGCATTCAATCCAACATTCGCGAACTGGAAGGCGCCTTGCGCCGCGTGGTTGCCAGTGCCCGCTTTACCGGTCAAACCATCAGTATCGATGTGACCCGCGATGCGCTGCGTGACCTGCTGGCCCTGCAGGACAAGCTGGTCACTATTCCGAATATCCAGAAGGTTGTGGTCGAGTATTTCAAGATACGCACGGCCGACCTGTTGTCAGCGCGGCGTAGTCGAACCATTACACGGCCGCGCCAGATCGCCATGTCGCTGGCGAAAGAACTGACAACCCACAGCTTGCCGGAAATCGGCGCGGCCTTCGGTGGACGTGATCACACCACCGTGCTGCATGCCTGTCGTAAAGTTGCCGAGTTACGGGAAGCCGATTTCAGGATCAACGAGGACTATAACAACCTGTTGAGAACCCTGACGACATAATAGGGATAAACTGTGGATAAGTTTCAGGGGTCCAGGTTATCCCAATTTGTCCACAAGCTGTCCACAGCTGATCAAGGTCCTGGACAGACTGGTTATGCTTTAGCCAATGATATGAATCTGTTCTTTATATGAGGCTTTTCCACAGAAAACATTGTGACTAAATAGTAGTAACAACAATCTTAAATAACAGATATTATTTTATATATGAAATTCTCTATTCAGCGTGAAGACTTTCTTAAACCACTCCAGCAAGTCATCGGTGTGGTTGAACGCAGGCAAACATTACCGGTACTCGGCAATGTACTGATCAACGCAACCAGGAAA
>JAOULY010000308.1 GCA_029881775.1 Gammaproteobacteria bacterium | reverse complement strand
TACCCGCACTAGCCGTAACCGGGATATCCACCGTAGCCATAGCCCGGGTAACCACCCCAGCCGTAACCGGGATAACCGCCGTAGCCATAGCCCGGGTAACCGCCCCAGCCATAACCGGGATAACCGCCGTATCCGTAGCCCGGGTAACCACCCCATGGGCCTCCCCAGCCTGGCCCGTCGTCCCACCAGTCAAACGGTCCCCAGAATGCATTGGCCGCACCTGACCCGGCGGCCGTTATACCCGCAATAATCAGTATGCCAAATATCTTTTTTAAGTTACGCATTGCAACAAGCCTCCGTATAGATCCACATACGACACATTGAAATGAACCACAATAAAACTCACTTCAAAACTACACCAGGCGGCCGGCTTTGTCCTGCCGGTAGCTGCAATTCGGCGCGAGAATATTTATATCTTTTGATGCAGGTCAAATGTGAGGTTCCGGATGGTCACTTGCACAGTGCCTGTAGCCGGGGCATGTCCTCGCCAACTTCCAGGCCGGATGGTAAACGGGTGGTGCGGTCACCAAGCCATGCGGCGATATCACCGTGTACACGCGCTGCCTGCAAGTCACGGGTCAGCATGTGGAAGCCGTCCGGGTAGAGCAGCATGCGCCAGCCTGTCGATGCAAGATCACCGAGATTTTCCAGCATGTCGCAGATGGGGGCCGGCGTAATAATTTCGTCCTGCTCACCGTAGAGTAACAGCGTCGGCAGGCGCAGTTCGATGCTGTGGGTATGCGCCGACTGCATCAGGTCGGTGAGTCCGTAAATGGCATCGATGCGTGTTTTCTTGATCACCAGCGGGTCGCGTCCCAGTGCGCGTAGCATGTCGATGTTATCGGACGGCCGGATGTCGAGGCCCTCACCGGTGACGGTCATGGCTGGTGCGATATGAGCCATCATGCGTAAAGCCAATGCCTGCCACCACGGCATGGTTTCCCAGCCCCACACGGCTGGCGCGGACAGGATAACGCCCGCCGCACAGCTGGCCTGCAGGGCCGTGGCGCTCTGCAGGATGACAGCACCACCCATGCTTTCACCCATTAGGTAGACCGGCGTGTCCGGGTAGCGATGACACAGCAGTCTGGTGGCCGTTAACAGGTCTGCCTGCATGCGTGCTTCACCGGCCCACAACCCGGTTTGCGCGGACTCGCCAAAGCCGCGCTGGTCGACGGCATACATTGCAATCGCATGCTGTCTCAAGTAGCTTGCAGTTGAAGCAAACGCATTGCTGTAGTCATTGAAGCCATGCAGTGCCAGTATCACGGCGTGCGGTTTCCCGGTCGGTAACCAGTGGCGCAGGGGCAGGCGGTAACCATCTTCCATCAGGATGGCGTCTTCTCCCAGGGTGGGTGTATCGACAGGTTTATCCGGGCGCACCTGCTGTTGCGGACCGCTACAGGCAGACAGGACCAGCAGCAATAGCGGTACTGTGCGTTTGGCTACAGCGAAAGGCAGCATTTCTGATAACCAGAGAAGGAGAATGACATGTCAAACGAAGGCTATCATGAACCCGTCGATGAACTCACGCACCAGACGCGCGACATGCACCGTGCGATTACCTCTTTAATGGAAGAGCTTGAGGCCGTCGACTGGTACAACCAGCGCGTGGATGCCTGCAATAATAAAGAACTGAAGGCGATCCTTGCGCACAACCGCGACGAGGAAAAGGAACACGCCGCGATGATGCTTGAGTGGATCCGCCGGCAGGACCCGACCTTTGACAAGGAACTGAAAGATTTCCTGTTTACCAACCGGCCGATTGCGCACGAATAAACGCACGTATACCGTGGGTACGTGAATCCATTGACGGGTGAGGATGTTTGCGTGGCGGCGGCGCAACCGGTCACAGGCCGCCTATACCACTGAAGTGCTAAAGAACCTCTGATTAATTAATGAAACTCCGTCATTGCGAGCAGAGCGTGGCAATCTCACGCGATTGAATCAGTAACCTGGAGATTGCCGCGTCACTTTGTTCCTCGCAATGACGAGCAAGCCAGAGCGCAACTGATATATGCTTATTAATAACAATAATATATAGATACTACTTCAGAACCAGAGTGAAAGGTATAGCTGTAGCACGCCGGCCGAGAAACTGTACAGCGGCTCGGTGCCGGGCGTGACGCCCGTTACGCGCGCATCGCGAAAGTCATCGTAATCGAACCAGATCATGTCGTAGGCGAGATTGATGCTGCCCTTGTCAATGGAACGCCAGCCGTTCCTGACCACATCGTAGCTGACCTTGACGCCCAGTGTGTTGCTGCTGAAGGTGCTGAGTTCCTTGTCGCGGGCAAGAAAGTTCTGTGCATCGAAAAAGGGAAACAGGTCGCTGTAGAAATCCGCGGCTGTCTGCGTGTAATGCCGGACACTGCCTTCGAGCAGCAGGCCGCCACTTAACGGCTGCGTATAGCCGACTTTAAGCGTGTGGGCATCGATACCCCAGGTGTCTGCGAAGAAGCGGTACTCACCCATGGCCGCCGCACGCCACGGCAGGTAGTACTTGGTGCGGAACGTAAGGGCGCTGCTGGTGCGGGTACGTGGATATAACTCCGGCTGCGTGGCGGCCCCGCCGCCGGACACATAGCGCACCACGCGATAGGGGTTATTCAGGAAACCCTCGTCCGTGATGCCTTCGTAATTTACTTCCAGCACCATGTCACTGGTGATGACCTGCGAGATGCCGAGCCGGTAGTTGTCTCGACGGATGTCCTGCGAGAACGTCGGTGTGCCGTTCTGGCCAACGGTGTCCCAGCCATGTGAATAACCCAGCGACAGCGTCGTCATGTTGCCGAACATATCCATGCTGATACCAAAGCTGGCCGTGTTGGCCTCGTAATCATTTTCACTACTGTTGGTGTAGGACAGGCTCATCACGGAATTGCCGTGCAGGTAATCTACACCGCCGGATAACTCGGTGCGTTCCTCGGCGTATTTACTGGCACCACTGGTAATAACGTCGATCGAGGCACTGCTGACGGAGTCGACATAGTAGTTGCCGGTGACCGCTACATTCTGGCCGAACTTCTTCAGTACCAGCAAGGAGGGTCCGGTGATTTCAACGCCACCACCTTCGTAGGAATGATACAGCGCATCGGCCCGGTCTTCGGGCAACACGGCAGCAGCCGTGCCAACACTGAAGAGTAATAGATACAGTCCTAGGCTTGCCATGAAGACATAGCATGCGAAGTGATAAATTGATGTTCCCTCTATCTTCGGGAGAGGGTCAGGGAAAGGGGATACACAAGGTGGCAGTAAAGTGTAATGCTCCCCTTTCCCCAGCCCGCCCCCTGAGGGGGAGGGTGTTTTGGGATCT
>JAOULY010000307.1 GCA_029881775.1 Gammaproteobacteria bacterium | reverse complement strand
AGCAGGTGGAGGAGATCGAGCACGGTACACGCGAACTGGACCAGTCCCGCGTGCGCAAGGAACGTGAGGTCAGCGAACACCGCGAGCAGATAACTGCTGACCGTATGGCCTGGCAGGAAATAAAGGTGCGCAGTGACACCCTGCTGGAACAGATTACGGAGTCGGGTTTCGATTTCAAACCGTTGCTGGATAACCTCGATGAAGAGGCCTCTGTTGGTGTCTGGTCCGAGCGTGCCGAGAAACTCGAACTGCGCATACAGCGCCTGGGCCCGATCAACCTGGCGGCTATCGATGAGTACGAAGAGGAATCGAAACGCAAGGTCTACCTCGACGCGCAGAATGCCGACCTGACGGAAGCGTTGAGCACGCTTGAAAATGCGATTGCCAGGATCGATCGGGAGACCCGTACCCGTTTCAAGGAAACCTTCGAGAGCGTCAACGAGGGTATGCAGGAAAATTTCCCGGTTCTGTTTGGCGGTGGCCACGCCTACCTGGAACTGACTGGCGAAGATCTGCTGGATACCGGCGTTACCGTGATGGCCCGCCCGCCAGGCAAACGCAACAGTACCATCCACCTGCTGTCCGGTGGCGAGAAGGCGCTGACGGCAATCGCGCTGGTGTTTGCAATATTCAGGCTGAACCCGTCACCGTTCTGTATGCTCGACGAGGTGGACGCGCCACTGGATGACGCCAACGTCAGCCGTTATTGCGACATGGTGCGCAAGATGTCCGAGCATGTGCAGTTTATTTTTATCACACACAACAAGGTCACGATGGAAATGGCCAGCCAGCTGACCGGCGTAACCATGCACGAGCCGGGTGTGTCGCGCCTGGTGGCTGTCGATGTCGATGAGGCCGTGCAACTGGTTGCCGTGTAATGCGGCGGGTGGATTGCTGAATGGATAACATGCGCTGGATCCTGCTACTGATCGGCATATTGCTGATCATTGGTATCTATGTTGCCGGGCGCTTGCAATCGCGCGAGCCAAAACCCCGTAAACGTCGTTTGAAACGCGGTTCGATTCGCCGCAAGGCGGCCGCTGATTTCGCGGTTGACGAGCTGGAATCGATGGAGCCGATGCGATTCGATGAGGATCACTCCGCGCGGACCGGGAATAATTCCGACAGCGACCGCAGTGCCGCTCCCCGTCCGCCGGAAACAGTCTTTTCGCTGTTAGTGACAGCGCCGACCAGTGTGCCGTTTCGCGGTCCGGTACTGCTGGGTGCGCTGGCCGTGGCGAAACTTGAATTTGGCGATATGCAGATTTTTCATCGCACCGAAATGGTTGATGGCCGTGAACGGATCCTGTTTTCCCTGGCGAATATCCGTGAACCCGGTACCTTTGACCTGTCCGCCATGGATGACTTCACCACCGAGGGGCTGGCGCTGTTCATGCAGGTGCCCGGAGGTGTTGACGCCGGTCGGGCATTCGATGCCATGATTGAGTCAGCCAGGATCCTGGCTGACCATCTCGACGGGCATATCTGCGATGCACGTCGCAGTGCGCTCACGCAGCAGACAATTCATCACATGCGCGAAGAAGTCATTCATTGCCAACTGCAGCAACGGGTGGCGCAAACGGCATCATGAAAGTACCGGCGGCCGCACGTGACCGTGCCCGCGCGCTACATGAGCTGCTGCACGAACACAACTACCGTTACTACGTCCTCGACGATCCGCAGATATCCGATGCGGAGTATGACCTGCTGCTGCGTGAACTGCAGGATCTGGAGCGCTCCTATCCGGCCCTGACAACACCCGATTCGCCGACACAGCGGGTCGGATCAGAACCCCTCAGGGCCTTTGGTGAAGTGAAGCATGACGTGCGCATGCTGTCACTGGATAACGCCTTTTCCGAGGACGAACTGGCCGATTTTGACCGGCGCGTGTGCGAAAGCCTGAACAAGGTGCAGGTCGACTATGCGGCCGAACCGAAACTCGACGGACTGGCAGTGAGCATGCGCTACGAGGCGGGTGTACTGGTGCGTGCCGCCACGCGCGGTGACGGGACTACCGGTGAGGATGTCACGCAGAATGTGCGCACAATTGCTTCGGTTCCACTCAGGCTGGAGGGGGCCGGCATTCCCGACGTGCTCGAGGTGCGTGGTGAGGTATACCTGTCGCATGCCGGTTTCCGTGAGCTCAACAGGCAGGCCGGGGAGCAGGGCCAGAAGCTGTTCGTCAACCCGCGCAACGCGGCTGCCGGCAGCCTGCGGCAGCTGGATCCGGCTATCACCGCGCGGCGTCCACTGGAAATGTACTGCTACGGTATTGGTGCTGTCGAAGGCGGGCGACTGCCGAATACCCATTCCGGAATTCTGCAGCAACTGGGCAAGTGGCGCCTGCGTGTGTATGACGATATTCGCGTGGTGCATGGATACAAGGGCTGCCGGGATTACTACCGGCGCTATGAAAAAATTCGAGAAGAGCTGCCGTTCGAGATCGACGGCGTCGTGTTCAAGGTGGACCGGCTTGATCTGCAGGACAGGCTCGGTCATATCGCACGTGCGCCACGCTGGGCGATTGCACGCAAATTTCCGGCGCAGGAATGTGAAACAACCATCCTCGAGATCGATGTGCAGGTCGGGCGCACCGGCGCATTGACGCCGGTTGCCCGGCTTGAGCCGGTGTTTGTCGGCGGTGTGACCGTCACCAATGCGACCCTGCACAACCAGGACGAGATCGACCGCAAGGATATTCGCGTGGGTGACAGGGTCATCGTGCGGCGTGCCGGCGATGTCATTCCCGAAGTGGTGCGCGTGGTGCCGAAAAAGGGCCGGCGTAGAGGCGCTCCCTACAAGCTGCTCGAGCAGCACCCGGTTTGCCCGGTGTGTGGCTCGCATGTCCACCGCTTCGAGGACGAGGCGGTGGTGCGGTGTTCGGGCGGACTGTTCTGTGCTGCACAACGCAAGGAGGCAATTAAACACTTTGCTTCACGTCGTGCCATGGATATCGAGGGCCTTGGCGACAAACTGGTTGAGCAACTGGTCGACAGGTCGCTGGTCAATGATATCAGCGACCTGTATGCGCTGACGGTCGATGTACTGGCGGACCTTGACCGCATGGCGGAGAAGTCGGCAAGCAACCTGGTTGCTGCGCTGCTTGCCAGTAAGGAAACCACACTGGCGCGTTTTATCTACGCACTGGGCATACGTGAAGTGGGTGAGACGACGGCACAGATACTTGCGCGGGAGTTTGGTGATCTTGACGCACTGATGCAGGCAGACCCGGACACATTGCAGGCTGTGCACGATATCGGGCCGGTAGTGGCGCTGCATATCGTGGATTTCTTTGCGCCAGATCCCAATGCCCGTGTG
>JAOULY010000306.1 GCA_029881775.1 Gammaproteobacteria bacterium | reverse complement strand
CGGAGGCACAGACGCGAGCAGTAAGCAGGGGCCCCGCGGAGCGGGGATGCGCACGCCCGCGAGCGGCGTTGGTGTGCCGACAAACGGGGTTATCAGTTTTCGCGGCACTGGCGGAGGCACAGACGCGAGCAGTAAGCAGGGGCCCCGCGGAGCGGGGATGCGCACGCCCGCGATTGAGGCTGATGAGTCACAGGCGTGTGATGAATATTTACACAGCAATCAGGGTGTCTGATCGATGAGTATCGAAGGCGTATTAAACGAAGGTTTCGTTACGACCTCGGCCGATAGCCTGATCAACTGGGCGCGCACCGGGTCGATGTGGCCGATGACCTTCGGTCTTGCCTGTTGCGCGGTCGAGATGATGCAGGCGGGCGCATCCCGTTATGACCTCGATCGCTTCGGCGTGGTATTCCGCGGTAGCCCGCGCCAGTCCGATGTGATGATTGTTGCCGGCACCCTGTGCAACAAGATGGCGCCTGCGCTGCGCAAGGTGTACGACCAGATGGCCGAGCCGCGCTGGGTTATATCGATGGGCTCGTGTGCGAACGGCGGTGGTTACTATCACTATTCATACTCGGTGGTGCGCGGTTGCGACCGAATCGTGCCGGTAGACATCTATGTGCCGGGTTGTCCGCCGACTGCCGAGGCACTGCTGTACGGAATCCTGCAGCTGCAGAACAAAATCAAGCGTACCAATACCATCGCCCGCTGAGTGCGGGTTGATAACAGGATAAACCCAGCGTGTCAGAGACATCCCGCAAACTAGCCGAACAACTGCATGAGCGCTTTGGCGACAGGCTGCACGCCGTTATAGATGCGGTCGGCGAAGTCACTGTTGAACTGGCCGGGGACGATCTGCTTGAAGTCGCGACTGCATTGCGTGATGAACCGGCATTCGGTTTTGAAATCCTCATCGACGTGTGTGGCGTGGACTATTCGAATTACGGCAAGGATGAATGGTCGACAGAGGAGACTTCCTCCTCGGGATTCAGTCGCGGTGTTGAGGCGACGACGCCGGGACACATGACGGCAGTCAAGGACGACCTGGTGCTGGAAAAGGCGCGTTCTCCACGACGGTTCGCCGCTGTCTATCACTTGTTATCAGTTCAGAATAATTGCCGCTTGCGCCTGAAGGTGTTCGCGCCCGATGACGATTTGCCGGTGGTGCCATCCGTTATCGGTGTCTGGAGTGTTGCCAACTGGTACGAGCGCGAGGCGTTCGATCTTTTCGGTATTTTATTCGATGGACATCCGGACCTGCGACGCCTGCTGACCGATTACGGTTTTGTCGGCCACCCGTTCCGCAAGGATTTTCCGCTGAGTGGCAATGTCGAGGTGATTTACGATGCCGAGAAGAAACGCGTTGTTTACCAGCCGGTGAGTATCGAGCCGCGGGTACTTGTGCCCAAGGTGATCCGCGGCGGTGCAGTCGACTCGCATGACCTCACGCAGCCGCTCGACGTGGCGGAAGCCACGGATACCGAAGAGGCGATGGAGCAGTAATGGCCGAGATCCGCAATTTCACCCTTAACTTCGGCCCGCAACATCCAGCCGCGCACGGTGTATTGCGTCTCGTGCTGGAAATGGACGGCGAGGTGATCGAGCGGGCGGACCCGCATATCGGGCTGCTGCACCGCGGCACCGAGAAGCTGGCCGAGAGCAAACCGTTCAACCAGAGTATCGGTTACATGGACCGGCTCGATTACGTGTCCATGATGTGCAACGAGCACGGCTATGTGCTGGCCATGGAAAAACTGCTCGGCATCGAGGCGCCGTTGCGTGCGCAGTACATCCGGGTGATGTTCGACGAGGTGACGCGCATTCTCAATCACCTGCTATGGCTGGGTGCGCATGGTCTCGATATCGGTGCCATGACGGTGTTCCTCTACACCTTCCGTGAACGTGAAGACCTGATGGACTGCTACGAGGCGGTCTCGGGTGCACGCATGCACGCAACCTATTATCGTCCCGGCGGCGTGTATCGCGACCTGCCGGAGCAAATGCCGCAATACGAAGCATCGAAGTGGCACTCCCAGAAAGACGTTGATCGCAAGAACGAGGACCGCCAGGGTTCCCTGCTGGATTTCCTCGAGGCATTCACCGAGCGCTTCCCCGGCTGTGTCGACGAGTATGAAACCCTGTTGACGGACAACCGGATCTGGAAGCAGCGCACGGTCAATATCGGCGTGGTGTCGCCGGAGCGCGCCATGCAGCTCGGCTTTAGCGGGCCGATGTTGCGCGGTTCCGGAATTGAATGGGACCTGCGCAAGAAACAGCCTTACGAAGTCTATGATCGTATGCAGTTCGACATTCCGGTGGGTGTAACCGGCGACTGCTACGACCGCTACCTCGTGCGTATCGAGGAAATGCGCCAGTCGAACCGGATCATCAAACAATGCATCAAGTGGCTGCGCAACAATCCCGGGCCGGTCATGCTGGATGATCACAAGCTGGCGCCGCCGCGACGGGAAGAGATGAAGGCCGACATGGAAGCGCTGATCCATCATTTCAAGCTGTTTACGGAAGGCTTCTGCGTGCCGGCCGGTGAGGCCTATGCCGCCGTCGAGCATCCCAAGGGCGAGTTCGGCGTTTACCTGGTATCCGATGGCGCCAACAAGCCCTACCGGCTGAAAGTGCGGGCGCCGGGGTTCGCGCACCTGTCCGCCATGGATGAAATGGCGCGCGGTCACATGCTGGCCGATGTTGTCGCCATTATCGGTACACAGGATATTGTGTTCGGGGAGATCGATCGCTGATGAACAGTGCAGTACAACCGCGCAAGGCAGATCTTCTGACCGGCGAATCGAAAGCGCAGATCGATGCCTGGCTGGGGAAATACCCGGCAGACCGCAAGCAGTCGGCTGTGTTATGTGCGTTGCAGGCCGCGCAGGAACAGAACGGTGGCTGGGTAACGCGTGACCTGATGGACGCGGTTGCCGACTATCTCGAAATGCCGCCGGTGCTGGTATACGAGGTCGGCACGTTTTATTCCATGATCGAACTCGAGCCGGTCGGCCGGAATATGGTCGCCCTGTGCACCAATATATCCTGCATGTTGTGCGGCGCGGGCACGATAGTCGATCACGTGGAAAAGAAACTCGGTATCAAGCTGGGCGAAACCACTGCGGATGGACGCATTACGCTGAAGCTGGAGGAGGAATGCCTGGCTGCCTGTTCAGGCGGGCCGATGATGACCGTGAACGGCCATTATCACGAGCAGCTGACGCCCGAGAAAGTTGACAAGATCCTGGACGGACTGGAGTAGGCAATGACGGTACAGGTCTGTTTTGACACCTTGCAGTTCGATGAGCCGTGGACACTCGGG
>JAOULY010000305.1 GCA_029881775.1 Gammaproteobacteria bacterium | reverse complement strand
ATACCAGGTAATCACCAGCATTATTATTGCCATCCGGATCGGGTAGGCCGCCTGAAAGCGGTGCAATGTCGAAGCGCGCCTGTTCCCGGGCTGTGGGCAGGTGCAGGCCGGTCAGAATACGCACACCCAGCACCAGGTCGCCTGCGTTTACTACCCCGTCATCGTTAATATCGCCGGCAACATCCAGAAAAGTCGATTGGTCATCCAGTGGATCAGTGCCGACCGTGACTTCCAGTCCATCCTCGTCACCATCGCCATCAGTATCAGGGTTTGCGGGACCGGTTGTGTAGATATTTACCTCGTCACCATCAGACAGATTGTCGTCGTCGGTATCACTGTCCAGTGCATCTGTTCCCAGCAGGCATTCAATAAAATCAGTCAACCCATCCAGGTCTGTATCGACGGTGCTGTTATTATCAACCGTTGCGCAACTATCACACACATCCCCGATGCCATCATTATCACTGTCCAGCTGGCTGGGGTTTGCGGTATTCACGCAATTGTCACAGGCATCTCCGATACCGTCGCCATCCGTATCTTGCTGGCCTGGATTGGCAGTCAACGGGCAGTTATCCATATTGTCACATGCGCCATCACCATCCGCATCGCTGCAGGCCAGCAGCAACAGGGGTTCCTGGATACCATCCGGATCATCCGCGCATTGCCCGGTAGCACTGTTTGCGCAGGGGAGAGGTTCACCGGCCGCAATCAAGGCGGCTTTGACGGCAGCCGGTGAGCTGCCCGGGTTTTCTACTATATAAAGCGCTGCCGCGCCGGCTACATGCGGTGCGGCCATGCTTGTTCCGTCTATCGTATTTAATCCACCACCTTTCCATGTTGATAATATTCGGATGCCTGGCGCCATAATATCCACGCCGGTACCGAAGTTGCTGAAACAGGCGAAGCTGTCATCAACGTTCTCGCTACAGTCCGTAAAGGAAACCCCGCCGCTACCGGTGCCCCCTGGTGCGCCATCAAAGTCAGACAAGGCAGACACAGTAATGGCATCCGGGTGACCGGCAGGAGAGACATTGATGACGTCCGTTAGATCATTACCTGCGGCCAGCGTATAGACAATTCCAGTCGCAACGGAATTGGCAATTGCTATATCGAGTGCGGCGCTACTGCCTGCCAGGCCCAGGCTCATATTGGCGACTTCGATTGATGCCGCATTGGCAGTCACATAATCTACGCCGGCAACAATCCAGTTAAGCCATCCCGAGCCTCTGTTATCAAGTACACGCACTGCCCACAAACGCGCCCCGGGAGCTACACCAACCACGCCGATCCCGTTATCCAGTGCAGCAGCGGTACCGGCCACATGTGTTCCATGTCCACTGCCATCATCAGCGCCAGGATCATTTTCCGAGCAGGTGGTATTGAGTGGTCCGCCAGTTGCACAGTTTGCGAAACGGAATACGTTTAGATCCGGATGGTCCAGGTCAATTCCGGAATCAATTATGGCTATATCTGCATCAACACGGTCATCATTGCCATCGATGTTTGCAGTGCTGTTAAGGTCTCCTTCAATCCGGTCCACCCCTGTAGGCAGAATCTGTGCGAACGCATATACGCGCTGATTCGCTTCAATAAAATCGATTCGGGGGTCCTTCTCAAGGATCCGTAAGCGACCCGACGGAACGACTGCTGCGGCACCTTGCAAGGCGTGCCGGTATATATTCGTTACTCCCAGGCCGTGCGCACGCGCCAGGTCCCGGGTAACAGCATCCGGATCTATATCCTTTTTATAGACAATGATATGGGTAGCAAGCCCGGCGGTTGCCGCGGCCTGTTGTTGTGTGCCATGGGAGGGAAGGGCGATGGCACTCTGGGAAAACAACAGGGCAAACAGGAAACGCAAATACATAATAATTTTTGTTCCCAAATTATATTTAGTGACAGTTCATCATAAACAGTGAGAATTATCCATTACCCATGGAGATATAAGGATACGCCGCTTCCCCGGTAAAAGGGGACGGAGGGATTAATTATTATCCCCTCCGTCCCTTTTAGTCACCGGTAGCCCGGATGGAGTGAAACGTAATCCGGGGAGTGTTCCCCCTGCATCCCCGCACTACAGTTCCACGACCGTAGCCCGGATGGAGTGAAACGTAATCCGGGAGTGTCTCCCCGGATTCCACTGCGTTGCATCCGGGCTACGGCACTTACAGCAGCTAATGGTGCGCACGGCGCACCCTACATTTTCAGTAAAAGGGACGGAGGGAATAAATTAATCCCTCCGTCCTCTTTAATTCACGGCGTAAGTCCCAGAACATCGCGTGCAAGCAGCAGCAGGTCGCCCGTATCGAGTCCGCTATTGCCGTTGAGATCGCCGATTACCAGTTCTATGGGAGTGGGTAGTATTTGCCCGAGCAACAAACGCTGCAGTATCAGCACATCCGCGGCATTCAGTACGCCGTCCGGGCTGCCGCGCGGTGCGAGATCGCCGGTACTGTCAGGTGTCAGCGGATCTGTTCCATTGCTTATCTCGTTACCGTCTGACACGCCATCGCTATCGGTATCTACAAGCAGCGGATCGGTTCCATGGATATTGACCTCGTCACCATCATTCAGTCCATCGCCGTCGGTATCCGCCAGCAGGGGGTTGGAGCCGATGGAGATTTCAAGGCTGTCTGATAAGCCATCATTGTCATCATCACTATCGCAGGCATCGCCGAGGCCGTCCCAGTCAGTGTCCGTTTGGCTTGTATTGGCATCAAGCGGACAATTATCGCTATCGTGATTAACGCCATCACCATCTGCATCCAGGCTTATGCGGCCATTACCGGTGCGAAAATCGAATCCCGTCGTGAAAACATCCAGCGCGGATGCTGTCAGTTCATTACGCACCTGGGCAGTTGAATATCCCGGGTATGCATCCAGCACCAGTGCGGCAGCGCCGGCTGCATGAGGAGATGAAGCGGAGGTGCCTGCAAAACTGCCACTGAGCGACGTCACTACCCGGTCCGGCGCACTGATCTCGGGTTTGTCGCGGCCATCCGTGGTTGGTCCCTCGGAGCTGAAGCCTTCAGGATTGTCTGACAGGTTAGTGGCCCCGACCGCCAGCACGCTTGCGCAATCCGCTGGTTGCACCAGGCTGCTGGCCAGCGTTCTTGTCCCGAGCGCCGGACCGAGGGAAAACAGCGTCAACGGCAGGTGTGGTGTTGCACCATCCTCTTTACTGACGACGATGTAATGAGTGGTGGTTGCCGCAGGGGTGTAATCGATGCTTTCGTAGGGGCTGGGAAAACCGAAAGGGCCTTTGCCCCCCTGGTTATTCTGTGAGCTTGCCACCTGTGTACCGCCGGCATCGGGGTTGCCGTCATAA